>WLOZ01000080.1 GCA_009699025.1 Actinomycetota bacterium | reverse complement strand
CTCGGCCGGTGGGTCGGGGGGGTTGTCGTGGCGCGCCCGGAGCAGTGCAAGCTCCTCAGCCAGCCGCTGCGACTCGTCCTCGAGCCGGCCCACCTCAAGGCTGAGCTGCACGCTCACGAACAGCAGCACTACGCCTCCGGCCACGAAGACCAGATTCGAGGGCACCCCGAACCCCAGGGTCGACGACGCCCAGAACAGGAGCGACGGGAAGATCGCCACCAGCAGCACCACCGAGCCCACTAGCAGCCAGAGGGCCGCGTACTTCTCGCGCAGCCGACCACGGCGCAGCAGTTCAAGGATGAACATCATCAGCAGCAGTCCGAGAACGATCGCGAGGGGACTGCGGGCGGCACTCATTAGGCGACCCAGTCGGCTGCGGGCATCGTGGGGGGGCGACGAACCACGGCGAGGAGCAGCACCAGGAGCGCTCGCAGCAGATAGGCGGTGGCGCGCACGGCACTCTGGCTGGGCACCCCACCGGACCTCGGCCGCATCGCGATCGGAACCTGCGCGATGCGCAGTCCGGCGCGGTGCGCAAGTACGAGTGACTCGACCGTGTCGCCCAGGTACTCCTGCGGGTAGTCGCGGGCGAACAGGGGCAGCGCAGCCGGACCGGTGGCGCGGAAGCCTGAGGTGACATCGGTGAGCGTCGTGCCCGTGAGCCGGCTCAGTGACCACGCCAACAGGCCCATGGCCCATCGGCGTGGGCCCCTCACCCTGTAGTCACCCTGCCCCGCGAAACGGGCGCCAATAACGATGTCGGCGTCGCGAAGACCCTCAATCAGGGCCGCCACGGCCTCGGGGTCGTGCTGCCCATCGGCATCGACCTGCACCACGGCATCGAAGCCGTGGCGCAGCGCGTAGACAAAACCCGTGCGCATCGCGCCCCCAACACCCACGTTGAACGGCACGGACACGACCGTGGCGCCGGCGGACATGGCCTCAGCCGCCGTTCCGTCAGACGAGCCGTCGTTGACCACGAGTATGGGAAACCCGCCCGTCGGCCCGGTGAGCCCGGTGAGTTCGGTGAGTTCAGCGAGCACCTGACCGATGACTCCGGCCTCGTTGAAGGCGGGCATGACGATGAGCGGCCGCACGGGAACCACAGGCGCACTCCTCGACACATCGACAGTCTAGGAGCCATGTCAGGTGGTGGTGAACCCCCGAACCATGCCACCGTGACCCCTTTCGTCGCTTCGGTGGGCAGGGATTTGCGCGGCTGCGGCACAATGAGGGGGTAGCAGATCCGCCGGGCACCACCCGGGGGCACTGCTTCGGTCACGGGGCGAACTCGCTCAGTGGTTCGACAATGAATGGCCGTCAACCGCGTGTGGCTATCACCATCGAGTGGTCAAGGTGAGGAGGTCAGGCACATGTCTGACCAGACCCCTGACCTTGCCAGCCCGGACGAACTCCACGATGCCGACGTATCCAGCCTTCCTATCAACCTCACTCCTCGACGCCGGAACGTGGGACGGCTGGTCACCGCCGGGGGTGCCGCACTGGTGCTGCTCGTCGCCACTGTCGGGTTCGTTGCTGTGAACAGATACGGCTCCATGACGCACCAGACCGACGTGTTCGGACCGCTCGCGGGCACCAAACGGCCCATCGATGGCCCCGGGCTCGACATTCTGCTCGTGGGCACCGATCGACGGCTGGGCCTCACCCCCCCTCAGCAGCGCGCACTGCACGTGGGGGCAGGCAAGTACGGCCCCCCACGACCCGACTCCATCATGCTGGTGCACCTGTCGGAGTCCGGCGACGAGGTCACCGTCGTGAGCCTTCCCCGCGAGTCCTACGTCGAGATTCCGGCGCACCCGAATATCCGTGGGATACCGGTCGCCGCCCGCAAGGACCGGCTCAACTCTGCCTACCTGCTGGGTGGCCGACCCCTGCTGGTGCAAACCGTCGAGGCTGCCACCGGGGTGCACATCGACCACTACCTCGAGGTTGACTTCCGTGGCTTCCTCACGATGGTCGAAGCCCTCGACGGCGTTCCGGTGTGCGTCACCAAGGCGATCAAGGACAAGCCCTCCGGGCTCAGCCTCGCGGCAGGCACCACCGTGGTGGCAGGGAGAGAAGCCCTGTCGTACGTGCGGGCCCGCGCCGTCGACTCGGAGTTCGGCCGCCTGGCGCGGCAGCACAGGTTCCTGTCATCACTCGTGCAGAAGGTCACCAGCACGGGCACGTTGATCAACCCGCTCGCACTCAACTCGGTTCTCGACGCCGCCTCCGCCAGCATCACCACCGACGAGGGCCTGACCCGCGACGACCTGCTCGCCCTCGGCGCCCGGCTGAGGTCGATTGACCTCGCGGATATCCTCTTCTTCACCGTTCCCATCGACAAGCCCAACTATCGGGTCGACATCGGCAAGGCCAAGAACCAATCGACCATGCTGTGGAGCGACCAGTCGAAGGCGGTGTTCGCCAAGCTAGCGGCCGACGAGCCGCTGCTGCGAGCGCCTGCCGCCGATGGGTCGGCAACGGCCGTTCGCGTGTCGCCCTCGCAGGTGCGGATCAAGGTCTACAACGCCGCGGGCGTCAGCGGTTTGGCCAAGCGTGTCGCCGACGATCTCGCCGCCAGCGGATACGCCATCATCGGTAAGCCGCAGAACGCCAAAACTTCCGGTGCCACCACCACGGTGATCGAGTACGACCCGGGCTTCGACCAGTCGCTCAAGACCCTCCAGGCCGCCCTTCCCGGCGCCCAGACCAAGGTGGTGAAAGGACTCGGGAACACCTTCGTGCTGCTGGTGGGGTCCGACTACACGGGTGTGAGGCCCGTGTCGGTGTCGGCCAATGCGCTAGGCCCCACCACCTCGATCAAATCCCCTACCCGGCTGCGCACCGCTGCTGACTCGATCTGCAAGTGAAGGGGGAAGCAGTGTCGTCCACCTCCACCGAAGGGAGCGACTACACCGAGCGGCTTCGCACGCTCGAGTCTGCGCGTTGGAAGCGGGTTCTCGACGTCCAGGCGCCGTATCGCCGCTCCATGAGGCGACTGCGGCTCGGTCATGCCCTCGAGGTGGGCTGTGGCATTGGTCGGGTGCTGTCGTTCCTCGACGACGCCGTAGGAGTCGACCACAACGCCGACTCGGTGAGGGTTGCGCGCGAACGCGGGCTGCACGCGTGGACCACGGAGGAGTGGCCCCAGTGTGGCGACGCACGACTGGCGAGCTTCGACTCGCTCGTGCTGGCACATGTGCTCGAGCATGTCGACGAGCCCACCGCCGACGACATCATCGGCGAGTACCTGCCCTACCTGCGACCATCTGCGCGTCTGCTTCTCATCTGCCCCCAGGAGCGCGGCTACTCCTCCGACGCCACCCATGTGCGCTTCCTTGACCTCGCCGCCATGGAGGCCACCGCCCGTCGGGCCGGCTTCGTGCCCACCCGAGCCTCGTCATTCCCCTTCCCCCGAGTGGCCGGACGAGTGTTTCCCTACAACGAGTTCGTGGTAACGGCAGCTCGCTGACTGACCTCACGGTCGGGTGCGGGGAGCGGCGCCCATGCGCTGGCGCGCGGCCGACTCGGCGGGCGAGGACGGCCCGAGCACCACGTGCAGGGCTGCCAGCAACCCCCGAGTGGCCGGCAGGGTTCCGACGCGCACCGACGGCAGGTCAAGCAGTTCGGCATCGTGCGGGTCGAGCGTGGCCGTGGCGGCCCGCAGCAGAAGCCGGTAGGCGGCACGCTGGCCGGTTGGCAGTGGCGGCGCGAGCAGGAACTCCCGCGCCCGGTCGCCGGCCGCGCTGCGCGTGAGGGTTCCCTGACGCAGCGACGTCAGGTACGCGTCGAGACCGGCGCGGTCGGCCGGGGCGTCGGTGAGGCCGAGGAGCTCGGCCGAGCGTGCCCAGTCGGCGACGTACGCATCGGGACCCCCAGGAATAGTCGGTCCTCGCAACTGCTGGTGTGCGGTGAGAAACGAGTCGGTGAAAGCCGCGTGCACCCACGCCAGCAGATCGGGATCGTCGGCCCGATACCCGACCTCGGCACCGCCAGGTACGTCCGGATCAGCAGGCCGCATTCCCGTCACACGCTCGTGGATGCGATTCACCCTCCCCGCCTCGTCGCGAGCTTGGTCGGGTGTCCCGAAGGTGGTGACGGTCAGCCATCGGGTCGTGCGCCGCAACCTCCCGATGGGGTCGTCGCGAAAGGCCGAGTGGCGGTCGACAGCGTCGACGGCTACCGGGTGCAGCGTTTGCAGCAGGAGCGCACGGATTCCGCCGACGAGCGTCGGCAGACTGGCGTGCACGGTCCACGCGGGCCCGTCGACCTCGAACAACGACTCCGCCGGGCCGCTGGCCAGGTCGGTGACCCACTCGGGACGGCCCTGGGCATCGCCGGAGAGAAGGCTCCTGAACGAGGCACCCACTCGCGCCGTCGCTGACCGAAGCGGGCGCGCGATTGCGCTTCTACGCAGCGACTCCGGCGGCACCATCGCCCCATCGTGTCTGGCGGGGAGCGAACTCGCGACTTCAGCGTGGCCTAGTGACCATCACGCCCGCGTTACTGCGTATCGACTCGCTGAAGCACGGTGGCGCCACCGCTGCGGAACACCACTCGCCAGCCACCCCCGTCGACGAGTTGCCTCACCGACAGCGACGCCTCATGCTCTGGGAAGACGCGCGGCCCCACGTAGGCGTACCGCACGCGCCACAGGTCGGCAAACCCCCGCACCGCGAGGTCGCTGCCCACCTCCGACGCGCTGTCGATGAGCACGGTGCGATTGCCCCAGCCCTCGATCTGATGAGGAGCCACCGCGAACAGCGGGGGCACACCGCTCAGCGTCCACATCCAGCCCGAGCCGTCGGCGGGGTCGTTGAGTACACGCTCCCCCGGGCTCACCCTCGTCGCGAGCCAGTCAAAGGCCGCCCGCTCATGAATGCCCGCGAGGCTTCCCTGCTCGTACGCGGCATCAACCACGCCGCGCGACACGACCAGCGCCGGTGCCGCGACGAGCCCCGCGGCAGCGACGACGGCCAGCGACCTCACCGACACCCGAGAGATGCGGGTGAGCAACGACACTGCGCCCAGCGCAGCAAGCGGGGAGAACAGGAAGATTTCGTTCATCACCAGTCGGTCTGACCGCGAGTACCAGGGAACCGTCAGCGCATCGACGATGGGCACTCGCAGCGCCGACACGATTACCACGATGATCACCAGAACGAGCCCCACGACCCACTCGGGCGACCAGCGCCGTCGCACCGACACCACAGCACCACCGACCACGAGCGCGAGCACCGCCGCGCCGCTGACCAGGTACAGAACGCCTACCCACAGGGGTAGATGGAAGAGGAGCGAGGGGAAGGCGAGGAAGGGGACGTAGCAGATCGACCCCACGATGGCCGCCAGTGGCGACTGCGGGGCGATCAGTGCCGCCGTGGCCACCACATTCGCTCCAGCCCTCAACTGCGCCCACTGCGGCACGATGAAGAGGGACACGACCACCACACCGACCAGCCAGGGCGCCAGCGACTCGACGATGCGCCGCTCGCGACGGGCCCAGCACCCGATGAGCACGAGCAGGGCCAGTCCGAGCGCCGCCAGCATTTCGCTCGAGTGCACGGCGAACAGCCCGACCAACACAAGGCCGACGAGCAGCCCGCCGCGAATCGCCCCCGTGTCACGGCCCGCGCCGCACAGCGCGTCGACGGCGATGGGCACGAGCGCTATTCCGATGATGAAGGGGTAACCGCCCCACGTTGCCACGTAGTACGGCATGGCCACGAACATCACCGAGACGAGGGCGGCCACGGGCCCGACGCCCGGGCGCAGCGGGTAGAGGCGACGGGTCAGCACGAACATTCCGGCAGGCAGCAGGGCCATCGCCACCACCACCTGCAGGGTCAGGGCCGAGGCCACCGGACCTCCGGATATCCGCGCCATCAGGGCGGCCACGAGGTGAATGGCCAACGGGTAGTACGCGGCGCTCGGCTTGTCGGTGAGGACATCGCCCACCACCACCTGGCTCGGCGCGATGGTGCGCTCGTTCAGAATCTGGGTGGCGAACAGGCCGTGATTCGACCCATCGTCGTTGGGCGGCACAGCGGCGAGCCCGTCGCTGGCCATCCACCAGCAGGTGGCGCTCGCGATCACGATGAGCGCGAGGGGGAGCAGTTCGGCCGCCCGAGCGGCCACGACCTCTGGCTCGATCACATGCGTGTGGCGAAGCCAGCCGACGGCCAGGCACAGCAGCCCGACCACCAGCGCGAGGGGCAGCACCGTGGTCGGCTCAACCGACACCCCTACCACCGTGAGTGCCACCGCCACCAGCATCAGCACGCCGTAGCTGACCAGCGGGGCGATTACCAGGGCGCGCAGCCAGCCACGTCCCCACCGAAGCCCGACGGTCACCAGCAGCCCCGGAAGAAGCCCCACCGCGAGCCACGCGCCGACGAGCGGGATTACATCGTGGGGGGTCACGCCGACCGGTGCGGGTTTCCCCGCGGCGGGAGCGAAGCCCCCTTGGCCCGAGCCGCCGCCCCCAGGGCCTCCTGGAACTGCACCATGCGGGTACGTAACGTCAGGCCTTCGTCGCTCGAGGCCGAGGCAAGGATGCGCACCGCGAGCAGGCCGGCGTTGCGCGCACCCCCCACCGCAACGGTGGCCACAGGAACTCCGGCCGGCATCTGCACGATTGAGAGCAGCGAGTCGAGCCCGTCGAGCTGGGCGAGAGGCACGGGCACGCCAATGACCGGCAGGGGTGTCACCGCTGCGAGCATGCCAGGAAGGTGCGCCGCGCCGCCGGCCCCGGCGATGATCACCCGCAGACCCCGGTCGGACGCCGTCTCTCCGTACTCGAGCATCTCGCGCGCCATTCGGTGCGCCGACATGACGCGCACCTCGTGGGCCACATCGAACTCGCCAAGCGCGTCGGACGCCGCCGACATCACCGCCCAGTCGGAGTCGCTGCCCATCACCAGCCCGACACTAGGTTCACTCATCGATGGCTCCCGAGAGGTAGTCGGCGGCGTGGTGCGCGCGTGCCAGCAGATCGGTGAGGTCGTCGCCGATCACGGTCACGTGACCGACCTTACGGCCGGGACGCACCTCTTTCCCGTAGACATGCACGCGCAGACCCGGGTCGCGCGCCATCAGGTGCCGGTACGCGGGGTACAGATCGGGGAGGTCACCCCCGAGCACGTTCACCATCACCGCGTGGGCCGCGAGGGCGAGCGGGGACCCGAGCGGGAGATCGAGCACCGCGCGCAGGTGATTTTCGAACTGGCTGGTCACTGCACCGTCGATGCTCCAGTGGCCCGAGTTGTGCGGCCGCATCGCGAGTTCGTTCACGAGCACACCGTCGGGGGTGTCGAACAACTCGACCGCGAGCATTCCCGTGACACCGAGCAGTCCGGCGATCTCGAGAGCGATCGCCTGCGCCGCGGTGGCGTGCTCCTCGGAGAGGCCGGGGGCGGGAGACACCACCTCGGTGCAGATGCCATCGGTCTGCACGGTGCGCACCACCGGATAGGCCACGGCCTGCCCTGACGGGCTTCGGGCCACCTGCGCGGCCAGTTCCTGGGTGAAGGCCACGCGCTCCTCGGCCAGCCACACCACGCCGCTGGCGAGGG
>WLOZ01000008.1 GCA_009699025.1 Actinomycetota bacterium | reverse complement strand
GTGGCGGTGGCGGCCGCTCTCGCTCTGGTGGTGGGCGGGGCGGGAGTTCTCGGCCTGCTGCCCTCGCGGTCGGGTTCAGCGGTGATCGTGGCGTCAACAGAACTCGCGCCGCTGCCCGGCACGACCAGTACGGCCACCGGGGGTCGCGCCGCGCTCCTTCAGGACGCCGTCGGGTACCACGTGGAGGTCGACGCCGTGGGGCTCGGATCCTCTGCTGGGTTTTACGAGGTGTGGCTGATGAGCCCTGACGACTCGGGGCTGATTTCGCTGGGCACCATGTCGTCAGGCCAGTCACATGCCGAGTTCAGTGTTCCCTCGGGGCTTCCGCTGTCGGTGTACTCGGCGGTCGACATCTCTGACGAGCCCGTTGACGGGAATCCCCAACACTCGGCCACCACGGTTCTTCGAGGTCAGTTCAGCCTCTGACTCGCCCGCGCGGCCACCGCGGTACCGACCGTGAGAAGCGCTAGAGCCACGATCGGCACGTACGGCAGCACCACCACGGTTCTCGGAGTCACGAGGTCGTTGACCCCACCCTCGCTGACGAGCAGCACGGTGATGCCAAGGGCGGCGGCGACGACCAGCGCTCGCGATCTGGGTCCGTTCGCGAGCATGCGAGCGAGACTGGCCGGAACACCGCGGGCCAGCGCCGCCGTCAGCCGCGACGAGAGATGGCGCAGCGTGGGGGCGAGCAGCAGCAGGGTGCCGGCATCGATGGCGAGGACCACCAGGTGCAGCGCCCACCAGCTGGCAGACAGCGCGGCGGGGGCGATATTCAGGGCGAGTACGCCGCTGATGAGCAGCGCCATCAGCAGCACGTGGTAGACGTAGAGCTCCATCGCGCGCGAGGAGAACACCGCGACCGGCACCCACACCCGGTCGCGTGCCAGCAGACGGGCGAGAGGGTCCCACACCAGCAGCAGCGCGCAGGTTTGGGCGATGCCGGCAAGGGCGAGCACCAGGGTGGGAGGCGCAAGGTTCGAGATTCCTGGCACGGCATCGGTGGAGATGAGGGCGCGGGAGTAGGGGCCGAGCCACACCAGCAGGCAGGCTCCGGCGATGCTCGCGGCCAGAGCCACCATTACCTGCCAGCGCGGTAGCGAGCGCAGCCGCACGAGGTTCACTCCGAGACCGGCGAATAGCGCCCAGATAAGCAGCAGGTTGAGCCAGCCGAAGGATTCATCTACCGTGACGCGGCCGAGGTCGACGCTGGCGATGGCGCACAGCCACAGGGCAAACTGCCACCCGCGTGTGACGCGCAGCAGGACCGGTGCCACCGCGATCACCAGCAGGTACACGCCGATGAACCACAGCAGTTGCACCGGAAGCACGCCCGCGACAGGAGCGAGGTCCGGCGCCACAGCCCCGACGATCGCGGCGATCACGACGGCAGCGGCCACCAGCGGAAGGGTGGGGGTGAGCAGGCGCGAGACCCGCGAGAGGTACGCGCTCGGAGCGGCGCCCGCCAGACGGCGCAGCCCGACTCCGGCCATCACGAAGAACAGCGGAATGATCTGCAGCAGCCAGGTAAGCCAGAAGAATTGGGGCGCTGCATCGAGCGTGGTCTGCACCTCACCGCCGGGCAGCGAGGTCCACGCGAGGTTGTGGCCGATCACCACGAGCAGCAGAGCCGCTCCCTTGACTGCGTCGACGACGCGGTCGCGCCCGATCGAGGCCGCGAGCACCGAGTCGCGCAGGCTTGCCATAGTGCGAGTTTACGGGCCGAACCCCCACGCCAGATCGGACATGGTGAAGCTGTGTCCGAAGTGATGTAGGTGTGGCCGACCTACTTGTTCGAAGCAGCGCTCTCGGCGAGGCGCTTGAGCTCTTCGAGCGTCTTCAGAATCGAGCGGGTGTTGTTTTCGTACGCGTTCATGAGCCGCAGGCTCGGCGGAAACCGCGAGGTGGTGCCGTCGAAGGTTTCGGTCACGAGGGTCGACGAGTCGGTGACGCGCTCGAGTTCGTAGCGCCAGCGGTGGCCGCCGATGTGGCGCCACGCGATGAGCCGGCCCTCGTCGAACTCCATCACCGTGTTGGTCATGCGATAGGGCACCACGATACGCATCGACATGCCGAATGTTGCGCCGAGAGTAAGCCGATCGGGCCCGAAGGAGCTCGAGGTCACGGTGCCCGAACCGTCGAACAGCGGGTGGTTGGCCGGGTGCGCGATCAGGTCGAAGATGTCGGCCGCGGGGGCATTGATCGTGATGCGCGCTGACCGCACCCGATCGTTGCCAGTATCGACGATCTTTGAGATGTCTGAGCTCTCGGGGTTCTCGGTCTCGGCCATGCGGTCACGGTAGCGGCTGCCGTCGAGACCTGCAGGCTGAGTCATCTCCGCATGCGACCATCATGGGTAGCGTTGAGTCCCTTCCGGAAAACTCGGGCGTCGTCTAGGGCGCGCACGAGGTTTCTACGACCACGAGGAGTGCGCCATGGTGCAGCCAGGAGGCGTGGATGCAGGCCACGGCCAGTCGTCACTGAGCGAGCCCCGCAACCCGCTGTCCCCTTTGTCATGGCTCATGTCGGCCCTGCGAGCAGTAGTAGTCCTCGCGGCAGTGGGGACCGTGTGCTTCGGGGCCCTCCACGGAATGCGTGACTTCCTCGCCCAGGTGTCGCCTGCCGCAGTCGAGGGTGGCGCCGCCGCTGAGGTTAGCTGGGGGTGCGTGGAGGCCGACCTTCACGATGCTGTGCCTGCGGGTAGTCGTGTGTACGTCATGTCGTCCGAGGGACCGCTCGCGTTCCAGCGGCTCGTCGAGCTGTCAACACCATGGCTGCGTGTGCTTGCTGCCCCGGAGCCTGGTGCCCTCGGTCTGAGTCTGAAGGGGAGCGACGCTGGCCCCTGGGGGTGCGGAAGTCTCGTGGTCACCCGTGATGGGGCGGCGGCATGAGTGACGAGGGCATGGGTGGTGTCGGCTCCGACCCTGGCGCCGAGCTCTTCCTCAGCATTGTCATTCCGTGCTTCAACGAGGCCAGCACCATCGCGGCCATGCTGAGCGCCGTTCATGCCTCGCCGGTGCAGCGCATTGAGGTCATCGTCGTCGACGACAGGTCGACAGACGGAACGCGCGAGCTGCTCGAGGGTCCGCTGCGCGGCCTTGTTGACGTGTTACTGCTACACGATGTGAACCGTGGCAAGGGGGCAGCCCTGCGCACCGGTATCGCAGCAGCGACCGGTGATGTCGTGGTCATTCAGGACGCCGACCTTGAGTACAACCCACGCGACTACCCGGTGCTGATCCGACCGATCGCCGAAGGCCATGCCGATGTGGTCTTCGGCTCACGATTCATCGGCGGCGACGCCCACCGCGTGCTGTACTACTGGCACTTCGTCGGCAATCGCGCGCTCACCACGCTGTCGAACATGATGACCAACCTGAACCTCACCGACATGGAGACGGGCTACAAGGCGTTTCGTCGGGAACTGATCCAGTCGATCACCATCGAGGAGGATCGCTTCGGCTTCGAGCCGGAGATCACCGCGAAGGTGGCGCGACTCGGTGCCCGCATCTACGAGGTCGGGGTCTCGTACAGCGGTCGCACGTACGCCGAGGGCAAGAAGATCGGCTGGCGCGACGGCGTCAGGGCCGTCTACTGCGTCGGTAAGTACAACCTGCGCGGCCGACGTCAGACGTCCTCGTGGCACCCGGCAGGCGAATGAGCAGATGAGCACGCTGTGGGCGGTTGCGGCGCTGTCGCTGTCGGGAGTGATGCCTGCCCGCTGGGCGACCAACGACCCCGTGCGCGTCGCCCTGCTGGTGCTCCCGGCTGCATTGATTCTTGGCAGCCTCAGCGTCGTGATCACCCTGCTGGTGCCCGTGCCCCTGTGGCTCGCGTGGGGCGCGGTCGTGATCGCCGCAGCCTTCTGCTCTCTCGTGCTACTGCGCCGTCGTGGCCGGTCGGCTGCTCCCGACGCGCGTGAGGGGTGGGTCGAGGCGCTCACCGGGCTGCTGCCGCTCGGGGTTGCCCTCGTGCTCAGCTGTGCCCACTTCACTGTCGCCGGCCTCGGTTGGGACGCGCGGTCGATCTGGGTCCTTCACGCGAGGCTGCTGACGGGCGAAGGGGCAGCCCTGGTCGACTCGCTGCGCCTGCCGGTGTACGCGTTCAGCCACCCGGACTACCCGGAGGGCTCATCGTTCGCGATCGCCCTCGGCTGGGTCGTGGGCGGTGGTGTCGACTACCGGCAGGCCCAGTTGATCATCGGAGCGCTCACCATCGCGGCCGTGGGTCTGGCCGGCCACGAGGTGGCCCGCGTGGGCACAGGCCGGGCCGGCCGTCTGATGGCCGCCGGGCTGGGGTCGGCCCTGGTCATGCAGGCGCTGATTGCCTCAGGCGGCTTCGTGAGCAATGGCTATGTCGACACGCTGTGGGCCGCGCTGGCGGTCGCCGCCGTTGCGGCGGGGCTGGTGGCGCCAGCCGACCACACCAACCTCAGGGTGACCGTGCTGCTGTGCGTCGCGGCCGCGAGCGTGAAGTCTGACGCTCTTCCGATTGCACTCGCCGTGATTGCGCTCACGGCGCTGCGGCTCAGGTGGGCGCGCCAGCGTGAGCCTGCGGCTCCCCCCGACGGCGCGACTTGGCACATCGTCGCCGTGGGTATCGCGGCCGTTTCCCTGTGGCCGGTGGTGGTCGCGGCGCTCGGCATTCCGGGTCGTTACTCGCTGGCAGCAGCGATGCGCGGGCTGCTGGCCAATGACCCCACGGTGGTCGGGCGGCTTGAACCGTCGCTGACCGCCATTGAGAGGCTCGTCCCCCTCGCCGTGCCCGCTCTCGCCCTCATCGCGCTGGGCGCGCTGGCCCTGCGTTCGCGCATCCGTGCCACCGGCGTAGGTGGTCCACTCTGGACGGTCGCGGTGGGGGCGTTAGGACTCGCCGCTCTCCTAGTCGCCTACTTAGCCGATCCTGCTGACATCGACTTTCTTCTGCTGACCTCGGCCTCGCGTGCGGTGATCTTTCTCCGGCTCGCGCTGACCGTGGCGGTGCTGGTGCTGCCCCTGCAGTACTGCCGAGGGGTGGCATGGGCGCGAGGGCCGTACCAGCGGCCTGGACCTGCCCTGACCTGAGTGACTCTCGGCCGCCGAGGGGCACGGATTGACGGGCGTGCCTCGAGCCGTGAATAATACCCCTAGGGGTATTACTTACTGGAGGTTCAGCCATGGGCTACGGATTCGCGATCACACTGAGCGCGCCCTTCGAGGAGACGGTCGTCGCCGTGAGGCAGGCGCTGTCTGAGCAGGGCTTCGGTGTGCTGACTGAAATTGACGTTCAGGCCACCATGAAGGCCAAACTCGACATCGACGGCGACCCGTACCTCATCCTCGGTGCCTGCAACCCGCCACTCGCTCATCGCGCGATGTCGGCTGACCCGTCGATCGGCCTGCTGCTGCCGTGCAACGTCGTGGTGCGGGTCGCTGGCGAGAGCACGGTAGTCGAGGTGATTGATCCGATGACAATGGTGGCGATGTCGCCGTCGCCCGACCTGAGGTCCGTTGCCGAGGAGGCCACCACGAGGCTTCGCGCGGCCTTGGCGTCTCTCTCACCCGACGCCGAGGTGGCCTGACATGTGCTCACCCGCAACCTGCCGAACCTGCGGTAAGGCCACCTTCACCGGCTGTGGCTCACATGTCGACCAGGTCTTGCGCGGTGTTGCGACGAAGGATCGGTGCTCCTGCGACGGCGGCAGGCCAGCCAAGAGAAAGTTGTTCGGGCGGCCCACGCCGACACCGAGATAGCGCCTCACCGGCGGACACGACCTTCACCTTGATCATGGTCCGTTCCGGGGGGCGCTTTTCACCAGAAAACGGATACCCAGAGGGGTATGTTTGAATCATGCAGCTCAATGACGATGCCTCGGCCGCAGCCATCCGTCGCCTTCGCCGCGCCGAAGGCCAGATCGCGGGAGTGGTGCGCATGCTTGAGGAGGGCCGCGACTGCCGCGACGTGGTCACCCAGCTCGCGGCCGCGTCGCGTGCGCTCGACAAGGCTGGCTTTCACATCATCGCGAGCGGGATGCAGCAGTGCCTGCTCGACCCCGACGAGGGCATGGACCAAGACGACATGGTCAAGCTCTTCATGTCACTGGCCTGATTCCGTCAGCCGGCACCTGCTGCTTGAGTCATCGTGAGTGCTGCTTGAGTCATCGCTGGCTGCGACATCAGCGATGACTCGAGCAGCAATCGGGAAAGTCGGGCGCGGTCAGGCGGGAATGCCGCCACTGCCGCCACCGCCACCACCTCCACCACTGCCGCCGCTCTCGAGGCCGGGGGTCCAGGGGGCGTCGGTGGGTGGGCTCACCAGGCGCTTTTCGAAGATGGTCACAATGTCAGCAATCGTGGTGGCACCCTCGACCGACATCTGCTCGCCCGACGACTTCGGGAAATACACGCCGATGAACAGGGGTCCGCGGCGGAGGTAGACGACCAGCGTCGAGGTTTCGTTGCCGGTGTCGTCGGTGCGGGTCACAAGATACGCCAGCCTGTCGACTCCCGGGGTGCTGGCCCATGACGAGTCGACGTCGCTGGTGAGAGTGGTTGACACAGTGCCGCCCGTGGTGGGGTCGGGCACGGGCGCGCTGGGGCAGTCCTTGGCCGAGGCCCGAATCTCGTCGAAGGCCTGGGCGGTCGCGGCGTCGGACTCGTACCGCACCGCCTCGGTGCTCAGTTGGGTGTCGCCGGCCGAGTCGACGGCCACCACCTGGAGCCGCTCAACCCGAAGGGCCTCGCTCGGGTAGAAGGAGTCGCAGAGGTCGAGGGTGACCTCGCCCTCGACCTCGGTGCCACCGGGAATGGGAGCCACCGCGTAGGCGTCGGTGACATCCTGCGGGCGAACCACCAGGTTCTCGAGCGACGCACTGCTGCTGTCGGCGGGGGCGGAGGGCGAGCCCGAAGGAGCCGGGCTGGCAGCCGCTGAAGGAGCGTCGCTCGCGGTGGCGCTCGATGTCGTACCGTCGCGGTGGGTGAGCCAGAGTGCGGCGAGTGCGAGCACCACCACGGCGATCGAGGCGGCAATCACGCGCGGCATCGCGCCCCCGCGTGCTGCCGCGGCGGAGGCGCGAACCTCGGGCGGGGGCATCGGCGCGACCGACACGGCCGAGGCTGGCTGGTCAATGCCCCACTGAGGTGCAGGCGGCGCGGGAGAGGCGGGGGTGGCGGGCGGCGGGCCGTGGTTGCCCCGAGGCGACACGGGTGCTGCCCCAGCGTTCCCGGCCGCTCCGTCGGCGAACACGTCGGAGGTCCAGGCCTCACCCGTGAAGTACCGGCGCTGCCCGGTGAACCACGGGTCGGGATACCAGCCTGGGGGAGACCCCCGGAAGTCGTGCTCGCTCATATGCCCATCCTCGCTCATCGGCACGGTGGAGGCGCGCCAACCTCGGGCCACGCGTGTGCCACGGGGCTATCCGCGGGCTGTTCCCCCGGCTCACTAGGGGTGGGTGGCCGGTCATTCGGGTCTCGGCAATCGCTGGTAGTTCATTGAGGCCTTGCATACTCCTTACGTTGTCGTGAGACGTTTGTTCAGGGCGCAGACGTTTACCCTGAGAACCAACGCCAACGAACCCTCATCCCGCAGACCGTAGGAGCACCCGATGGACGAGAGCACCGAGCAGATGCCCGAGCAGTCGCAGGATCACACGGTTGATCTGGCCAGCCAGCCCGCGCCTCCCACCGGCCAGCCGCACGGTACGGCACCGTCGCGCCCGAGACCGGTCGACCACGCAGCGCTGCTCGAGGACGCGCTCTTTCAGGTCAAGCGCGTGGTGGTCGGCCAAGACAGGCTCGTTGAGCGCGCCTTCCTGTGCCTCCTCGCTAACGGCCACTGCCTCATCGAGGGCGTGCCCGGGCTCGCCAAGACCCTCACTGTCTCAACCCTGGCCACCGTGGTGGGCGGCCAGTTCTCGCGGCTGCAGTTCACCCCCGACCTCGTGCCGGCCGATGTCGTCGGAACGCGCATCTGGCGGCCGTCGCGCGAGGAGTTCGACATCGAGTGGGGCCCAGTCTTCGCCAACATCGTGCTGGCCGACGAGATTAACCGCGCGCCGGCCAAGGTGCAGGCGGCGCTGCTTGAGGTGATGGCCGAGCGCCAGGTCTCAATCGGCGGGCAGACGCGCAAGGTGCCCACCCCCTTCCTCGTCCTCGCCACGCAGAACCCGATCGAGTCGGAGGGCGTCTACGCCCTGCCCGAGGCCCAGCGCGACCGCTTCCTCATGCAGGTCGTGGTCTCGCACCCCACCTACCAGGAGGAGACCGCGATCGCGGGACGCATGAGCGTGCGCCCGCCGAAGGCCGAGCAGGTGCTCAGCATCGAGCAGCTTGAGGCGCTTCAGCGCGAGACCGACGACGTATTCGTGCACCACGCCGTGCAGGACTACGCGGTGCGCCTCGTGATGGCAACCCGCGAGCCCCAGGTACACGGCATGCCCGACCTCGCGCCGTTCATCGCGCTCGGAGCCAGCCCGCGCGGAACCCTCGGCCTGCTGGCCGCCGGCCGGGCGCTGTCGGTGCTGCGCGGACGGCGCTTCCTAGTTCCTCAGGACATCTACGACGTCGCACCCGAGGTGCTGCGCCACCGGTTGATGCTGTCGTACGACGCTCTGGCGCAGGGAATCACGGTCGACCACGTGCTAGCCCGCATCCTGTCCACCGTCACTGCCCCTGCGGTGCGCCCCACGCGCGATGCCTCAGGCAGCGACACGCTGGTGCTGGCGGCCGGGTGAGTTCCGACGCGACCCGGGTGAGCGAGCAGGTGTCCGACCACGTCGGTCGTGCCGCTGTGCTGCGCCAGCTCGAACTCGATGTCATCCGTCGGCTCGACGGCCGAGCCTCAGGAGATCATCACACCAGCTCGCTGGGTCCTGGCAGCGAGCGTGCGGGCGCGCGCGAGTACCAGCCGGGCGACGACGCACGGCGTATCGACTGGAGTCTCACGGCGCGGTCGCACGCGGCGCACGTGCGCACCACCGAGGCCGACCGCGAGATCGAAACATGGGTTATCGCCGACCGCTCGGCGAGCCTCGACTTCGGCACCGCGGGGCGCGAGAAGCGCGATGTAGTGCTGGCGACGGCCGCCGCCTTCGGAATTCTCACCGCGCGCTCGGGCAACCGGTTCGGCGTGATGGCATGCGGAGGACCGACGATCATCCGTCGGCCGAGCTCCACCGGTCGCACCGCGATGCTGGCCTCACTCGCCACCCTCTACGACACCCCTCGACAGGGCGCGTCCCCGGGCGAGGGGGCCGACCTCACCGCCGCGCTTGCGCTGCTGCCCCGCGTGCAGCCCCGGCGCGGGCAGGTGGTGGTGGCCTCCGACTTCCTCGACCCCTCCGACTGGTCGACTGCGCTTCGCTCTCTGGTGCTGCGCCACCATGTCATCTGCGTGCATGTCACCGACCCGCGCGAGCTCGAACTGCCCGACGTCGGAATGCTGGCCGTGGTCGACCCCGAAAGTGGCCGGCTCGTGCACGTGCAGACCCGTGGCACGGCAGTACGTGAGCGCTACGCTGCCGCCGCGCGCGAGCGTAACGACACGATCGAGCAGGCGATCCGGCTCTCCGGCGCCGAGTACCTCGCCGTCTCTACCGGGCGCGACTGGCTCACCGACATCATCGGGTTCGTGACAGGAAACCGTCGCGCCCGCATTCACAACGCGACCGAACGGCGGATTCCATGACCTTCCTTGCTGGCTGGCGATTGCTGCTGCTCGTCGTGCCGATCGCACTTCTGGTGGCGTACGTGGTGAGGTCACGGCGTCGCGCCGGTGTGGCCGCGCGCTTCAGCAGCGTCGACCTCCTCGCCTCGGTGCTGCCGAGGCGCTCGGGTTGGCAGCGGCACCTGCCGTGGGCGGCACTCATCGCGGCGGTTGCCGTGGGCGCGGTCACGCTGGCGCAGCCGGCGCTAGCGATGCGCACCCCCAAGGAGCGAGCCACCATCATGCTCACGCTCGACACCTCAGCTTCAATGTCGGCCGACGATGTGTCGCCCTCGCGCTTCGCGGCGGCCCAGCAGTCGGCGCGCGACTTCGTGCTGAGCCTGCCGGCTACCATCCAGGTCGGGCTGGTCACCTTCGATCGCAACGCGCGGCTCGCCATGCCGCCGACCACCGACCGAGCCGCGCTGCTAGGTGCGATCGACGCCATGCGCATGGGCACCGGAACAGGTACGGGTTCGGGCATCGACCTAGCGCTCGACGCCATCGGGGGTGTGCCCGCCGATGCCGAAGGCAAGCGCGCCCCTGCAGCGGTGGTGCTCATGAGTGACGGGTCGCCCACCTACGGGTCGGGCAACCTGACGCCGGAGGAGTCGGTTGTCGAAGCGTCAACGCGCGCCAAGTCTGAGGGCATACCCATCACCACGATCGCCTTCGGCACCGATGACGGCACCGTCGTCGTGCAGGGTGAGACCATCCCCGTGCCCTACGACCCGGTGGCGATGCGGGCTATCGCCGAGGCCACCGGTGGCAAGACCTTCACCGCCGAGTCGGCCTCCGAGTTGTCGGAGGTGTACGGAGAAATTGGCGGCAGCGTCGGATACGACCTCCAGACCGTCGAAATCACCGTGGCGTTCGCGGCCATCGCCTTCCTGCTCATGGCGCTTGCGGCTGTGGCCGCTCTGGTGTGGAGTCAGCAACTGGCGTGAGGGCAGTGAGGCACCCTGTCATGGGGTGTCGCGCACGAGCAGCACACCCAGCGAGCTGATCGCGAACCCCACGAGCGCCACGGGCGCAAGCGTCTGGCCGAACAGCAGGTATCCCATCATGAGGGTCACCGGTGGCACGAGGTAGTAGAGGCTCGAAAAGCCTGCGGCGGTGCCCCGGCGAAGCAGCCAGAACATCAGCAGCACGGCGCCGATCGAGAGCGCGATCACCATCCACGCGAGGGCGCCAATGAACTGGGGCGTCCACAGCACCGGCCGCCGGTCGAAGGCCAGTGCCGCGACGAAGAGCACCGCGGCGGCTGCGGCATATTGAATGGCGGTTCCGGGAAGCATGGGAATGCCCTGGCCGTGCTTCTTCTGAAGCAGGGTGGCCACCGTCGAGCAGACCAGCGCCACCGCGCCGACGAGCACGGCCGTGGGCGCGTAGCCATCGGCACCCACGCCTGCGGCAAGTCCGGGAGCCAGCACCACGAGTACGCCAGCGAGGCCGAGGGCGATGCCGGTCCACTGCCGCCGGGTGAGCGAGGTACCGAGCACGGGTTGGCTGAGCGCGGCGACACACACCGGCTGGAGGCACACGATCAGTGCGGCCACGGCTACGGGCAGGCCCATCTCGATCGACACGAACACCGCGCCGAGGTAGCCCCCGTGCAGCAGCACCCCGATGAGGGTCGACCGCTGGTACGCCTCGCGTGTGCGCGGCCATGTTGACTGGAACACGAGTGACAAGATCGCAAGCGCGACGGAGGCCACGCTGAGCCTGATGGTGAGCAAGCTGAACGGGGGAGCGTACGGAACGGTGTACTTCGACCCAATGAATCCGGTGCTCCACACGAGCACGAAAGCGATCGGTGCGAGTCGCTCTGCCCACGTCGGCCGCACGGCCCCACCCTAGGCCGACTGACGGAGTCCCTGCGCTGAGGCCCACAGGCCGGCCGCTACTCGCTGCACACGGGTGGGTGGAGACTGGGGCCTATGTGCAGGCCGCCCACTCCACCAGCACTCCCTGCGGCCACGGTCGTCACCGAGCGACTCGTTCTGAGGGTGCTGACTTCCGACGAGTCACGGGCCATCGTCGACGGCAGACGTGAGGGACGCGCGTGGGCGGACGACTACCCCACCGAGGAAGACGTGGTGGTTGCTGCCCTCGCGATGGAGTCGGGCGAGGAGCCACAGCCGCCCTGGTGCACCTACCAGGTGGTCGAGCGTGCCACCGAAGTCGTGGTGGGCGGGGCTGGCTTCAAGGGGCCGCCGCGCGCGGGGGTGATCGAAGTCGGGTATGGGCTAGCGGCCAGTGCGCGGGGGCGCGGCTACGCGACCGAAGCGGTGCGCGCGCTCGTCGGGCTCGCGCACGACCATGCGAACAAGCTGTCGGTCGAGGCGGAAACCGACCCCGGCAATACGGCCAGCCAGCGTGTGCTTCTGCGTGCAGGATTCACCCACATGGGCATGCGCGAGGGCATGAGGTGGTTCCGCCTCGAGGCGCGACATGATGGGCGCACCAGCGCGCACGAGCAGGCGAGCTGACCCGACGCGAGGGAGGTGCGCATGGCCGTTCTGTCGATTGACCAAGGCACCTCCGGAACTAAGGCGATCGTCGTCAACGACGACGGTGACGTGGTTGCGCTGGCCGAGGTGGAGGTGCGTCCCCGCTACCTCGAGGGAGGTGGTGTCGAGCAGGACCCCGCCGAACTGCTCGAGTCGGTGCTCGCGGCCGGGCGCGAGGCCGTGGCCCGCGCCCGAGCGGCCGGGGTTCGAGTCGACGTCGTGGCACTGGCCAATCAGGGTGAGACAGTGCTGGCCTGGAACCCAGTTACCGGCGAGCCGCTGTCGCAGGCGATCGTGTGGCAGGACCGCCGGTCGGAGCCGATCTGCGCCGAGGTGGCTGCGCTGGGCGACGCTGCCGAACTCCTCGCGAGGCGCACCGGACTCGTGCTCGACCCGTACTTCTCGGCGCCCAAGATGGCCTGGTTGCGGCGGCATGTGACCCGCGAGGGTGTTGTCACCACCACGGACTCCTGGTTGGTGCACCGACTCACCGGCGAGTTCGTCACCGACGTCACCACCGCGAGCCGCTCGCTACTCCTCGATCTCGACTCGCGCCAGTGGGACCCCGAGTTGGCAACACTGTTCGGGCTCGGTGATGAGCCGCTGCCGCGACTGGTCAACTGTGACGAGGTGGTCGGCACCACCTCGGTCTTCGGCGCCGACCTGCCGGTTGCTGGCCTGGTGGTCGACCAGCAGGCGGCCCTCCTCGCCGAGCGGTGCCTCGTCCTCGGTGAGGCCAAGTGCACCTACGGCACCGGCGCCTTCCTGCTGGCCAACGCGGGTGCGGCGCCTGCGCGGTCGTCGGCCGGACTCACCGCCTCGGTGGCGTGGAGTACCCGCGAGGGGGCGCCCTACTGCCTCGACGGGCAGGTGTATACAGCCGCGTCGGCCATCCGATGGATCAGCGAGCTCGGACTCATCGGGTCGGCGCTCGAGCTCGACTCCGCAGCCTCGGCCGACAGTGACGGCGTGCTCTTCGTACCCGCGCTGGCTGGTCTGGCTGCGCCGTGGTGGCGCCCCGAGGCCCGCGCGACCCTGACAGGAATGACGCTCTCAACCGATGCGGGTGCGATCGTCAGGGCGGTTGTCGAAGGCATCACGGCACAGGTGGCAGCCCTCGCCTCGGTGTTCGCTACCGACCTTGGCAGCCCCCTCACATCACTGCGGGTTGATGGCGGCCTCACGTCGTCTCGCACTCTGATGCAGGCTCAGGCCGACCTGCTGCAGGTGCCGGTCGAGGTGTTCCCCTCGCCGCACGCGACCCCGCTGGGGGCCGCGGCGCTCGCGCAGATGGCCCTCGACCACACGGTCGCGCTGGCCGACGCGCTGCCACAGTGGCGTCCGTCGGCCATCTTCGAGCCGAGCTGGTCGGCCGATCGTGCGGCCGAGTTCATGGCGGGGTGGCTGGCGGCGGCCGAGTTGAGCGCCGTGCCGGGGGGAGTGTCATGACCGAGGGGCGAACCTTCGACGTGGTGGTCATCGGTGCGGGGGTGGTGGGCGCCGCGATCGCGAGGGAGCTCGCCAGCTTCAACCTCGAGGTGGCGCTAGTCGAGGCCCGTCACGACGTGGGCGACGCCACGAGCAAGTCCAACACCGCGATTCTTCACACGGGCTTCGATGCAACCCCCGGCACGCTTGAGTCGACGCTGGTGGCGCGGGGCTTCGAGCTGCTCGGCGCCTACGCGCGCGAGGTGGGCATTCCGGTTGAGCGCACGGGGGCCATTCTCGTGGCGTGGGGCGACGACGAGCTGGCCAGCCTGCCGGGCCTGCTCGACAAGGCGGTGAAGAATGGCTATTCGAAGTGCGAGCTTCTCGACGCCCACGCTGTGTACGCGATGGTGCCGGCGCTCGGGCCGGGGGTGCGGGGTGGACTCTCGGTGCCGGACGAGGCGATCATCTGCCCCTGGACCACCACCCTCGCCTACGCCACGGAGGCGGTGGCACGTGGCGTGACACTGCTGCTCGACCATCGAGTGCTGGGAGTGCGACCGGGGGCCCGCAGCGTGGTCGAGACGAGTCGCGGCGACATCGAGGCGGGGTGGGTGGTCAACGCGGCCGGCCTCGGAAGCGACGGCATCGACGCAATGCTCGGCCACCACCGCTTCACCATCGTGCCCCGGCGCGGCGAACTGCTCGTCTTCGACAAGCTGGCCCGACCGCTGGTGGACGTGATCGTGCTGCCGGTGCCGAGCGCCCGCGGTAAGGGCGTGCTGGTGAGCCCCACGATCTACGGCAACGTCATGCTGGGGCCCACGGCTGAAAATCTCGTCGATCGCGCCGACACGTCCACCTCAGAGGCAGGCTTCGCGTTCCTGCTCGAAAAGGGTCGGGCGCTCATGCCGGCGCTGCTCGTGGAAGAGGTCACAGCCTCGTACGCGGGCCTGCGTGCGGCGACCGAGCACCCTGACTACGTGATCGAGGCCGACGCTGACCAGCGCTACGTGGTGGTCGGGGGGATTCGGTCGACCGGCCTTACCGCCTCGCTCGCCATCGCCGAGTACGTGCGTGGGCTGATGTCTGAGGCGGGCCTCGTTCTCGTTCCACGCGATGACCTGCCCCCCGCGCCCAGCATGCCGAACATCGGCGAGGCGTTCCCGCGGCCCTACCAGCGCGCCGACCTCATCGAGGGCGACAGTGCCTACGGCGAGATCGTCTGCTTCTGCGAGCGCGTCTCGCGCGGCGAGATTCGTGATGCGCTGCGTTCTTCGATCCCGCCGCGTGACCTCGACGGGCTGCGGCGGCGCACACGCGCGCAACTGGGCCGTTGCCAGGGCTTCTACTGCGGGGCCGAGGTCGAGTCGATGCTGGCCGAGGGGTCGCGATGACTCCGCGCGAGACCCACGCTGACGTCGTGGTGGTCGGCGGCGGCCCGGCCGGGCTCACCGCGGCCCGAGCGCTGTGCGAGGCCGGCGTGGGCTCGGTGGTGGTGCTCGAGCGCGAGTCGGAGGCCGGGGGCATTCCGCGCCACAGCCACCACACGGGCTACGGGCTGCGCGACATGCGACGCGTGCTGCAGGGTCCCGACTACGCCCGACGCCTCACCCTGGCCGCGGTTGATGCTGGTGCTGACGTGCGCTCGGGGGCCATGGCCACCGGGTGGGCCGACGGTCTCACCCTCGAGGTCACCAGCCCGCTCGGCCGCGAACTGGTCAGCGCGCGCGCGGTGGTGCTCGCCACTGGCGCCCGTGAGCGGCCCCGGGCGGCGCGACGGATACCGGGCGATAGGCCAGCCGGAGTGCTCACCACAGGCCAGCTTCAGTCTCTTGTGCACCTCAAGGGACGGCGCGTGGGCGAGAGCGCGGTCATCGTCGGCGCCGAGCTGGTGAGCTGGTCGGCGGCGCTCACCCTGCGCGAGGTGGGGTGCGGCACGGCGCTCATGACCACCGAGCACGTCCGGGTCGACTCGTATGCGGCGTTCGCGATACCGGGCCGTCTAGCGCTGCGGGTCCCGCTTGCCACTCGTACGCGCGTGCTGCGGGTGCTGGGACGAGAGCGGGTGACCGGGGTCGAGGTCGAGGCTCTCGACACGGGGGCACGACGCATCGTTAACTGTGACACTGTCGTGTTCACCGGCAACTGGATTCCTGACAACGAGCTCGCCCGACTGCGGGGTGTCGACATAGATCCGCGCCACCTCGGCCCGCTGGTCGACACCGCCCTTCGCACCAGTGCTGACGGAGTCTTCGCCGCGGGCAACCTCCTGCATCCCGTCG
>WLOZ01000079.1 GCA_009699025.1 Actinomycetota bacterium | reverse complement strand
TCCGCCCGGTGGAGGGTCGGGCAGGGTTGCCGGCGCGATGCGGATCCTCGAACTTCGAGTCCGCGGTGCGCCAGTTGAGGCCGAGGGCCTGCGCGGCATCTTCCTGGTGGATCAGCGTGACAGTGCCGTCGGGCACGGTGCGGCGGTCGTAGCGCTCGATCGCCAGGAAGACGACATCGTTCGCGACGTGGAGGCTCGAGGTGTAGTCGGCCAGTCCGGCTGACTGGGCGAGCAGGTGTCCGTAGTGCTCGTCGATCAGCCGCGAGGCGCGATGGGGGACCTGGGGCTTGAGGATGTGGGTGGAGTGTGCAGTGCCGTGCGGCTGGCCCCAGCCGCGTCCGGCGCGCCTGGCCACAACCTTGGGCTGGTAGCCGGGCAGCGTCGAGCGGCTGTCGTCGGGCACGGCCTGGTCTGTGTCGTTCAGTGCCTGGCGCAGCCGATCGGCCAGGACGCGCTCGGACATCTTCTCGACCCATCCGGCACTGGCGTCGGTGGGGGAGACGCTAGCGGGCAGAACGGTGACGGCGCCGGCGACTGAGCCGCCGAACTCGCGCAGCAGGGCCAGCAGGTCGCCCGGGTCTACACCTCGGCGGCTGGCCATGACGGTTCGGTGGTTGCCCTCGGGGAGGTACCCGCCGAGGAGGTTGGAGAACTCCTCAACCGGTGCCTGCTGCCCGGGCAGGGCGGTGAAGCTCTCGGTCAGGGTAACGCCGTTCGGGTCGTAGCTGGGCTCGATGCGCATCGAGATTCGGGACCGGTCAGCCCCCGGGCGCAGCTCGCCAACGACTGTGTTGTGCAGCCGCATGATGAGCGGCTCAGGCATCGGGTGCCTCCGCGCCGTCGGGAGCGTGAGGGGTGTCTGGGGTGTCTGGCAGGGTCAGCGAGATCTCGGCGCCGAGCTCGCCGAGAACGCGGAGCAGACGGGTGACCCTCATGCCGAGCTCGCCTGACTCGAGGTCGCCGATGTAGTCGCGTGTCACGCCGGCGCGCTCGGCCAGATCGGTCTGGGTCAGGCCGAGCTTGTGTCGGCCTGCGGCCAGTGCGGCCGACAGATCCTGGCCCTTGCGGATTCGCACGAGCATCGCAACCGCTCCTTTCGATGAGATCCACATTCCGTGTGGGGAATCCCCGCAGGACATGTATGTGGGAATACTACCGCAGCATATGGATGCGGGGAATAGCCCGCATGACCGTGACCAGAGGGCGGTGGGCAAGTGCACGCGGCCCCTTCCCAAGTTTCCATCTGCCATGTGGAACTTGAGTGATGTTCGCCCCAAGACCATGACCAATTCCGACCGACGCCGGCATCTTTGGTCAATCGGTGACCGTCTCGGGATTCTTTGGTCAATCGGTGACCAGGGAATGCGGAAATCTCGGAAGAGTACGGCTGTAAGGCTGCGCTGCGAGTAGCGTCGCGACATAGACGACATCGCGCCTCGCTCTCTAACGCACCGATTCAATCCAGTCGAGGCGCTTGTCACACAGCGACAGTGCCTCGCCCGACGGCAGGTACTCGACATTCACCTCCGGACCCTGCAGCGAAAGCTGCACCGGACCGAACTCCACGGGCGACTCCCCCTGGCCGGGGAGGAATCCACGCTGGTACGACACCTGAAGCCTGTGATCTCCCGCGCGCAGCGTTACGGGTGGAAGCGGCGTGCTGTAGCCGCTCCAGTTGAGCGATGGTCCCTGTGTGGCCACCACCGTTCCATCAACGCTGATCGTCACTGGCCCATAGAGCGAGCCGGCGATCGACAGGCGGTACTCACCGTCGGCAGACACGGTGAATACCCGTTCCACCTGCCCTGGGGAGGTCGCCACGACACTGCCGATGCGGTTATCCGCAGACCAGCCCGGGGGAAGTTTGCCGGCAACGAGGTCGACGGTAATGATCGGTGCCCGCTCGACGAACGCCACCTTCCCGTCGGGCCCGGCCGACGCCACGGCTTCTCTCACAACGTCGCAGGGAACAGGAGCGGCCGGGTCGTTGTACGTGCCCAGCGGCCAGTGGCGAATGATCGCGGGCGCGGTGGGATCGGTTACCCACACGTCGTAGCCGGTGCCCGCCCTTTCGAGCCGCCAGTCGGAAGGCGGACGGCTTGAGGCCAGGGTGGTTCGCAGCACGAGGGTGCGATATGAGGCCAGCGTGGAAAGGGGGAAGTCGTCGGTGTCGCTGTACGCCCCACGCCGCACCTCTTCGCCAGTCAGGGTGGGAATCACGTTCCAGCGCATCTCATTGACACCCTCGGCATCGAGCCCGCGAAGGAACCAACGGACGCCCGGAGTGCTGTACTCCAGCATCAACGCGGGCTTGGGGAGCGGTGACTCGCCGATGCCGGCCAACTCGTGCATGCGGTCGGGTGGAGCGGGCCAGACGCCCAGAAAGCCGAAGAAGAGGGACGCGGCAACCCCGAGTGCGATGGGTACGCCGAGGACGAGGCCGACAACTCTCAGCCGATTCTCCATCAACCACGCGCAACCGACGCCCGCGGCTAACAGCATGGCCGGCGACGAGATCGCGAGCGCCTTGCCCTCGAGCCACGCATTGCCAAACACCGAGTACACCGCGACGAGGATGGCGACGCCCACGTAGAGGGGAAGTCGCGGCCGACGTGCACGCAGGGCGACGCCCACGCCCGCGATCGCTGTTACCGCGACCATTCCCACAAGAAGGGTCGTCAGCAGGAGTGGTTGCGGGGTGACGCGGAAGTCACCCGTGGGCCAGATGCCAAACACCTGAATGAACTTCACGGGCAAGATCAGGTTGCCGATGTCTTCCGATGACATCAGGCTCGCCTTGCTCAGCTGCGACACCTGCTCGCGCAGGCTTCGCAGTTCGGGAATCGATAGCAGCAGGAAGGTGACAAGGAATGCGCCCGCAGCGCGTGCGGTGTCGCGCGCCCCGGCGTTCCTGAACATCAGCACGAGTTCTGCCACCGCGATCGGCGCGATGTACACGGCGCCGGCCAGTCCGAACACCACGAAGATGGCGGCCAGCGGTAGCGCTAGGAGTACGCCGTGCGCCCAAGGACCCTGCTGGTCACGCGACCCCTGAGTTACGGCAAGGCACGCGATGGCGAGCAGGGCCGCGAGTATGACCTCCTTGAACCCACCCCACATCACGTAACCAAAGAGCAGGGCCGAGGAGGCACCGAGCACCGATACCGCTGCGCGAAGCGCCCGGCTGCGCACCACTCCGTCGGTCAGCGCATAGAGGGTCCACGCCAGCATCGCTGCGATCACTGCCATGAGGGGCTGCACCACCCACGCGATGTCGATGTGCGCGAGTTGGGCCACCACTCCTAGGTGGCCGAACGCGCCTACGGGGTAGCCCTGGTCCCAGTTCGACACGAGGACCTGCCCGTAGGTCGAGTGCGGCAGGTTCTCGGTGGTGTGCCCCACCGTGACGAGCCGGTCGGCAAAGGCCATCCACACGGGTGTGTCGTCGAGCTTGATGAAACCGGCCCAGGTCACCCCGGCCAGCGCGACCGGGAGGGCGTACACAACGTACGTTGCCACGGCCGCAACACCCGACCACCAGCGCGGCCGGGCAAGCAGGCGGCGGCCGCCGAGTGCCCAGCCGGCCAGGGCGAGCCCCGACACTACGGCGGTGGTCCATCGGGCCGTTGCGGTGAACTCAGTGAGCAGGGTCGTGAGCACGACAAGCGCGGCGAAACCTGTTCCCACTGACACGGCGAGGGCCAGCCGCACGCTGAGCACACGCTCGACGAGCAGCCCGAGACCGACGCAGAGCAGGAGTGTGAGGAGTGGCACTGCCACCCACGCGAGCAGCCACGTCATGGCGCAACGCTACCGTCGGCCGAATGGCCGAATGGCCGACTGGCTGACGGCCCAGGCCGTGAGCGCGATTTATGATGCGTTGCACTCGAGACGTCACTCACTGCGTACCGGGCGGGGCAACCGGCGCCAAGCGGAATGTTCCTCTGACGGAACCTAGTGCTCCGCGCAGCTCAATCGCACTCGCGCTGGATGGGCGCACAACGAGGTGTACGCGAGCCCCCACATGACGGTCGTGATCGCCCACGCCGACCACGAGCTGGATACTTACCGACTACTTCCCGCATGATCCACCGGGCACGTTCGGTGTTACTTGCACTGATAGATCACGTCGTTGGTGGTGAGCCAGTGATTGGCACAGCGGCTCGCCCCGAACCCGTTGATCACGTAGCGGAATGGGCTGATGTCCCCTCTTCCCAACCTCCATGCGCCGTGGGGCAGTTGAGTGACGTTCGCCCGAAGACCATAGTTATTGCCGCCCGGTTCTAAAGTCCATGTTTGAGTCGTTTGGTTCAACTGGTCGGTGATGGAGTTGGCGGCAATGCTGGCGTCCTGGTAAATGGCGTGAGCGCCACCATCTGATGACCGCGCCTTAATCACGCTCGTCTGGGTTCCGAAGTATCGGTCGCCCTTCCCCTTATCACACCCCACCAGTTCCTCAGCGTTACTGTCGAGGGTTCGTGCTTTGGCGTAGTTGCGCACCGGGATGCAGACCGTAATCTCGAGAATCAGGTCGGTGGTCTGGCCCGCAACCGGAGTGGGAGCCCACGTATACGTGCACGCGCCTGAATTGGGAGGGAACTCGGTGAAGTTGGTTGTATCTAGTCCGCCGCGGGGATTCCGGGAGTAGGCCCAATACCAGGAAGAGGGCGTCGTGATTGTGCTGCCATCCGCATTTGACATGACTGAGGGGCCCTTAAACCCCGTCCATCCACGCGTGGGGTCCTTGGGTTCCCACGTGGTGCTCGTGCAACTTGGAAGCTCAGTCACCGCTCCGGAGCGTTGATCTTTCACCCTGAGCAGGAACGGCCCGTCGTTCGTGATCGTGATCACTGAGCCGCCGCGTCCCCTCGAAGTCGCTCCCGCCAAGTCCTCGGTTGACGTCGACCGGTTGGCTACGGTCCACACTCCGAGACCCGCGACCAGCGCGAGCACGAGCACCCCCGCAATCAAGGCGTAGCGCTTGGACGTGCGACTCATGACTTCCTCCTCCGGTACCCCATTGGTGGCCGAGGCGTGGCCACGTTTTCATCGTCGGCGTGCGGCCAGGAAAACCTGCAACCGACCTTTCCAAACGGAAAGGTGGGGAGCCAAACTCGTTTGCGTCTGGCCGCCGTAGTGATCAGTTCTCGGTGCCGTGCCTTCTGCAACCCTTCTTGGCATCGTTGGTCAATCGGTGACCGTCTCGGGATTCTTTGGTCAATCGGTGACCATGGAAGGCGGGAATCTCGGAAGGGTAGGTCCGGTCGGCCGCGCGGAGAGTAGCGTCGCGTCATGGACGACATCGCGCCTCGCATTCTCACGCGCGCGCCCGGCTCTGGGTGTGCGCTCAGGCGTCGAGGTCGGCGAGCCCCTTGTTCCCGCGAGCGAGACGGCTGACTGAAAGCGACGCGAGCCGGGTTAGGTCTCAGCCCGTGCGTGCGCCGGCTGAGACCGTGACCCTCTCGGCGACTCGGGGCGTGAGAGCTGGTGGGGCGCCTTCGGTGAGGAACGGGATTCCCGGCGCGATCACTGTGATCAAATGAGGTGCGACCAATCACGGCGATCGACCGATCGCCCACCGACTTAGCGAGGTCCCATGCGTATCCGGGTGCACCGTTCGACCGCACTCACCGCCTGCACGGCCCTTGCTGCAGGTCTCCTGGGTCCGGTGGCCCCGGCAGTGGTGGGCATGGCCACTGCATCGGCCTCTCCTCTGCCGGCGATCGAGTCGGTGGGCCCGATCCCCACGGTGGGCGGTGGCTCAGGCACCATCTGGCCGACCCTGCCAGCGGGTCTGGCTCAGATGCCGCGCGGTGGCGTGGTTAGCCCCGAGTCGCCCTATCTCTCGGTCCCGTCGTTGCGCTCCACGGCGGAGATTCCGGTGCGAGTGGTTGACGTGAGCCGCCAGCTGGAGGTGTGGAGTGGCCCGCTCGTCGCGGGATGGACCCGCATCGGGGCGACGCTCATCACCGCGCGGGAGTACCGCGTGGAGGTGCAGCGGGCCACCGGCGACTGGATGTCGGTGGGCGGCTTCAGCGTGGCGCCTCGTGGCGCAGGGGCGGGCCCTTCGATCAGCGCCGGAGGAATGATGGTGGCCGCTGTCTCTGGCCAGGTGACCACGAGCTGGGAGTCGGAGAAGGCCATCGGCCCCGCGGGCGGCGCTTCGGTGGCGCTGTCGTGGGCGTCGAACTCAGCGACCGCCGTGCCCGGGCTGCCCACGGGCTGGCAGCTGGCCGCCTCGCCCGGACAGTGGGCCCGGCTCACGGAGTCGACGGCCGACGAGACCGCGGTGCTGCGGCCAGGCACTCCGGTCGCGGTCCGCGCGGCCGGCAGCACCTCGGCCGCGGTGTCGCTTGCCTACCCCCGGCGCGCGAATCTTCAGGTGAGCCGCTGGGTCGCGCAGCGCAGGATCGGAAATGGCCCGTGGGTCACGGTGCCGGTGACTGGCCTGCGCCGCACCGCCACGGGCATCACCGGCCGGGTGAATGCGCCCCGCGGCGGTGGCGGTGTCGCGCTGCGCTTCGGCGCGGTGGCCGAGGAGACCACGGTGTGGGGACCCGCCTCAGCGGTCGTGGCAGGCGGATCCGTGGTGCCCTTCCCCCTCTCGCAGTCGCCGGTCGCGCTCGCCGGCGCTGGAGTGCGATCTCTGATCACCCCAGGCGACCTGCCGGCCTCGGTGCGCCTGACGGGCTGGGACAGTTCGCAGTTGACGTTCACCCGCAACGCGCTCGGCGTGTACGAGCAGACCGGTGGCGCGGTGAGTGGCTACGCCAACTCGATCACGTGGATCGGGAATGAGACATGGGAGTTCACCGATTCCGACGGCGGCACCACGCGTTTCGTCAACGGGCGCGCAGCCCGGTTCACGGCGAAGGGCGCGCGAGCCGCGCAGTACACATTTGACGCCGCGGGCCGCCTCGTATCGCTGGCGAACGAGATCGACCGGGTCATCTCCCTGCGCTACGCCGGGTCCGACACGTGCGCTTCCGCGGGCTGGACCGAGTACGGCTTCGTCGCGCCGCCCACAGGAATGCTGTGCGGCCTCGACTACCCCGATGGCTCGAGCACCGAGATCGGCTACGTGACCGCAGGTTCTTCCGCGCAGATCGCGCTGATCAAGGACCCCGGCGAGGTCGGTAGCTCGTATGGCTGGGACGCGCTCGGCCGGCTCTCGGCCACGCGCTCGCCACTGGCGACCAGCGCCGCCGCCGCCGACGTGACTGCGGCCGACGTGGTCACGCGCCTGCACTACGACGGCACGGGCCGGGTCGCCGAGGTTGTCGACGCGCCCGCGACGCCTGGTGGCCCGACGGCGAGACACACCTTCGACTACCCCTCGATTAGCGAGGACGACCTGCGCGACTGGGACGCTAGCCCCACGGCCGCCAATGCAGTGACAGCACGGGGCACCACCGATGCCGGCGACAGCTACGTGCCCATGAGCACCGTGTACCAGCTCGACCCGGTGACCTGGCGGGTGCTGAGCAGCACCGACCCCGCGGGTCTCACGGTGTCCGCCAGCACGGGCCCAACCCTGCGCTCGACCACCGACAAGGCTGGGCGGGTCACCACGTACGGCTACGACGACCTCG
>WLOZ01000078.1 GCA_009699025.1 Actinomycetota bacterium | reverse complement strand
TAATCGCATCGGGGGCACCCAAGCGCGAACCTATCGCGCAAATCTTCCCCAAGGGAGGAGGGCTCAGCCGGTAGCAGCCACGTAGCAGCCCACGCTGCTTCCACCGGCCGCCCAGTCATCAAGCGTCGGGGTGGTCATGAAGGCGGGCTCGCGCTGCAGCGTGCGGGTGCAGAGAGCGGTCGATCGCGTCTGCACGACCGCCTCGCCCGGATAGGGCTCCTCGGGCGTGAGGGCAATGAGCCCTCGAGTGCGCCACGTCACCGATGCTCCTGCGGGTGTGGTGCGCGTCAGCGGTTGGGCGCCGGCGCCTGCCGTGCCTCGCACACTCCCGGTCACCGGTGCCGCCACCCGGCCGTCAGTGATATCCGGCTGCACCGACACGGCAGCGCACGACACCCAACTCTGCTTCGTCCAGCCCTCGGCTGAGGGAGTGAAGTAGCCCAACCAGGTGCGCGTCGTGGGAGCGGCGATATCGGGATCGGGGATCTCGGCGTTGCGGTTCACTTCGGGCTGGCAGCGCTGCTTGACCCACTGGATCACGGCCGGGTCTGTCGCGCCCTTGGCGGCCAGGTACTCGGGGACGAGCAGGGTGACCACGGTCTCCACCGTGTGCTGCTGGTCGCATGCCACCGGCGTTCCGGTGTAGGAGTCGTTCTTCACGTCGTCACCGCTGTAGTTCCAGCAGGTTCCTGATGCGGGTGGCACGTCGTAGCTGGACCCCGAGTTTCCGCAGGCAGCAAGTGCAGCAACGGCGACGAGGGCCACCAATGAACACACGTGGCGGTGTAAGAGGTGCATGCGGTTTGCGAACCTCTCACGTTGTCTGGAGGCCTCAGCATCGCGCACTCGCTGGCGCTCCGCAAGGGTGTGTCTGGGGGCGGTGAAGCCGCACACCCTCCCGCACCCTCGTGAACGCTTTCACAAGCCTGTCGATACGATGATGGCTCCTCCACATGCCTGAAAGGCGCCCTCGTGACCAAGCCGATCGTCCTCATCGCTGAAGAACTCTCGCCCGCCACCGTCGAGGCGCTCGGCCCCGACTTCGAGATTCGCGAGTGCGACGGCGCCGACCGAACTGCGCTGCTCGCCGCCATTGTCGACGTCGACGCGATTTTGGTGCGGTCGGCGACGCTCGTCGACGCCGAGGCACTGGCTGCGGCACGCAACCTCAAGGTAATCGCACGGGCTGGCGTGGGACTCGACAACATTGACGTCAAGGCTGCCACCACTGCAGGTGTCATGGTGGTCAACGCCCCCACCTCCAACATCACCTCGGCGGCCGAGCTTGCAGTCGCCCTGCTACTCGCGAGCGCCCGCAAGATCGCTCCGGCCAGTGAGTCGCTCAAGGCCGGGCAGTGGAAGCGCTCCAAGTACACGGGCGTTGAACTGTCGGAGAAGGTCGTGGGCGTCGTAGGCCTCGGACGCATCGGGGTTCTCGTGGCCCAGCGGCTCGCGGCATTCGGTGTGACACTCATTGCCTACGACCCCTACGTGCAGCCCGCCCGTGCGGCGCAGTTGGGCATCAAGCTCGTCAGCCTCGACGAGCTGCTCGCTGAGAGCGACTTCATCACGGTGCACCTGCCCAAGACTCCGGAGACCGTGGGTCTCATCGGCGATGAGGCCCTGCACAAGGTGAAGCCGACCGTGCACATCATCAATGCTGCTCGCGGCGGAATCGTCGACGAGGCAGCTCTGGTGAGTGCCCTCACCGAAGGCCGGGTCGCCGGAGCGGGCATCGACGTCTTCGTTAAGGAGCCCTGCACTGACTCGCCACTGTTCGCCTTCGAGCAGGTCGTGGTGACTCCTCACCTAGGGGCGTCTACTGACGAGGCTCAGGAAAAGGCTGGCGTCGCCGTGGCCAAGTCGGTACGACTCGCGCTCGCCGGTGAGCTGGTTCCCGACGCCGTGAACGTGCAGGGCGGAATAATCGAGCCCGAGGTGCGCCCCGGAATACCGCTGGCCGAGGAGCTCGGGCAGATCGCGGCCGCGCTCGTCGAGTCGCCCATTGAGCGCATTGAGATCGAGATCCTGGGGGCCATCGCTGAGTTCGACGTCAAGGTCCTCGAACTCGCCGCTCTCAAGGGCGTCTACTCGCACCTGCTCGATGACCCGGTCTCCTACGTGAACGCGCCCGTCATCGCCGAGCAGCGGGGCGTGTCGGTGGCGCTCACCGCCGACATGGTGAGCCCCGACCACCGCAACGTCACTACGGTGCGGCTCACCCAGACCGATGGCAGCGTCGTCAGCGTGTCAGGCACTGTGAGCGGCCCGAGGCTGGTGCGCAAGATTGTCGAGGTCAACGGCTACGAAGTCGACCTCGCCATCGCCCCGCACCTGGCCTTCTTCAACTACGCCGACCGTCCGGGCGTGGTGGGCGTCGTCGGTCGCATCCTGGGCGATGCGAGCGTGAACATCGCCTCGATGCAGGTGGGCCGCCTCAACGGTGACGCCCTGATCGTGCTCACCGTCGACAGCGCGATGCCGGCCGCGGTGGTCGACGCCATCGTCTCCGAACTCGGCGCTGGGTCGGGTCGGGCCGTCGACCTGCAGTCCTGACATGGGCGCGGCCCCCGGACGCCTCCTTGACGTCATGGGCGTCGCGACCCATGTGATCGAGGCGGGCGCGGGCGAGGCGGTGCTGCTGCTTCACGGGTCGGGGCCGGGGGTGTCGGCCGAGGCCAACTGGCGGCTCGCCATGCCGCCGCTGGCCGAGACTTTCCGGGTGATCGCCCCCGACCTGCTCGGCTTCGGCCAGACCGGCGCGCCGTCCGACGGCCGCTATTCGATGGACTCTTGGGTCGCCCACGTGGTGGCGCTGCTCGACGCGCTCGGAGTCGAGAAGACGCACGTCGTGGGCAACAGTTTCGGCGGTGGTCTTGCGCTGAGGCTCACCGCGCGTCACCCCGAGCGGGTGAACAGGTTGGTGCTCATGGGCGCGGTAGGGCTCGAGTTCCCGATCACCGAGGGCCTCGACGACGTGTGGGGATATGAGCCTTCGGTCGCGGGCATGCGCAGACTGCTCGAGACCTTCGCCTACGACCCCGCCCTAGTCAACGACGACCTCGCCGAGATGCGCTACCGCGCGAGCATGGCCCCGGGCGTGCAGGAGAGGTACTCAGCGATGTTTCCGGCACCTCGACAGCGCTGGGTCGACGCCATGGCCACGCCGGTCGATGAGGTGCGCGCCATTGCCGCCGAGACGCTGATCGTGCACGGTCGCGATGACCGAGTCATTCCGCTCGACGTCTCGCTGCGGCTGGCGCACCTCATTGACCGATCGCAACTGCATGTCTTCGGACGCTGCGGCCACTGGACCCAAATCGAGCACGCCGAGGTCTTCAACCGCCTCGTGTGCGACTTTCTGCGCTCGTGAGGATTAGCCCGCGTCGCGCAGCGACCTGTTGACCGCCGACACGATGCCCTTGAACGACGCAGTGACGATCGACGGGTCGATCCCGACACCCCACAGCACCCTGTCGCCTACCGCGCACTCGAGGTAGGCGGCGGCCCGGGCGTCGCCGCCGGCCGAGAGCGCGTGCTCGTGGTAGTCGAGCACTCGCACGTCAATCCCGTGCGAGCCCAGGGCTGCGCAGAAAGCCGCCACGGGACCGTTGCCACGACCGTCCAGAGTGACGTCGGCGTCGATGTCACCATCGCGAAGCATCACCGTGACCTGAGTGTCGCCGTCGGCCTCGGACTGCTGGCTCACTGAGCGCACGGCGAGTCGGCCCCAGGTAGCGTTGGCGTTGGGCAGGTACTCGTCGGTGAATACCTCCCACATCGCCTCGGAGGTCACCTCGCCGCCCGCGGCCTCGGTGTGCGACTGGATCACCTGCGAGAACTCGACCTGAAGCCGACGCGGCAGTTCGAGCGAGTGCTCGGTGCGCATGATGTAGGCGACGCCGCCCTTGCCTGACTGCGAGTTGACCCGGATGACGGCCTCGTAGGTGCGCCCGACGTCCTTGGGGTCGATGGGCAGGTACGGAACTGCCCACGCGATCTCGTCGACCGAAACTCCCGCCGCCGCGGCGTCGGTCTCCATCGCATTGAGGCCCTTGTTGATCGCATCCTGATGCGACCCGCTGAAAGCCGTGTACACGAGATCGCCACCGTAGGGGTGCCGCTCGGGCACGGGCATCTGGTTGCAGTACTCGACCGTGCGGCGCACGTCATCGATATCGCTGAAGTCGATCTGGGGGTCAATTCCCTGGCTGAAGAGGTTCATGCCCAGCGTGACCAGGCACACGTTGCCCGTGCGCTCGCCGTTGCCGAACAGGCAGCCCTCGATGCGGTCGGCGCCGGCCATGTAGCCCAGCTCGGCGGCGGCCACCGCGGTTCCGCGGTCGTTGTGCGGATGCAGCGACACCATCAGCGAGTCGCGACGGGCCAGGTTGCGGCTCATCCACTCGATCGAGTCGGCATACACATTGGGCGTGGCCATTTCGACCGTGGCGGGCAGGTTCACGATGGCCTTGCGGTCGGGGGTGGGCTGCCACACGTCGAAGACCGCGTCGCACACCTCAACGGCGAACTCGAGCTCGGTGCCCGTGTACGACTCGGGGGAGTACTCGTAGTACACCTCGGTGCCCTTGAGGTTCTCGGCGTACTTCTGGCAGAGGCGCGCGCCCTGCGTGGCGATGTCCTTGATGCCGTCGCGGTCGAGGCCGAACACCACGCGGCGCTGCAGGGTGGACGTGGAGTTGTAGAGGTGCACGATGGCCTGGGGTGCTCCGGCGATGGCCTCGTAGGTGCGCTCGATCAGGTGCTCGCGGGCCTGGGTGAGCACCTGAATGGCCACGTCGTCAGGAATCAGGTCGCTCTCGATGAGCTGCCGCACGAAGTCGAAGTCGGTTTGTGACGCCGAGGGGAAGCCGACCTCGATCTCCTTGTAGCCCATCTCAACGAGCAGCGAGAACATGCGCAGTTTGCGGGCCGGGCTCATGGGGTCGATGAGCGCCTGATTGCCGTCGCGCAGATCAACCGCGCACCAGCGCGGGGCCTTCGTAATGACGGCATCAGGCCAGGTGCGGTCGGGCAGCACGATCGGGCTGAAGGGCGAGTAGCGGTGGAACGCCATGGGGGAGGGGGTCTGTGCGTTGCGATCGTCGTAACTGGTCACTGCGGTCTCCTAGATGAGGGGGTCGGTACGACCAGCGCGCACAACTCACCGCAGCGGGGAGGCCGGTCTTTCAGGCCCCGCTGCGGCAGCGAAGAAGCAAGCGCGCAAACGACATGTCCCTAGGGTAGCACCGGGAGTTGTCGGGTAACGCCCACCGCACTGACGACGAGCACCAGCCAGCGCGATGCAAGCGCGCACGAGTACTGCCTGCTTGTAGGTCTTCGTGCAGATACTTCGTCCAAGAACGTAGTAGATACGGTCTTGGGCCTATCATCAACACAGCACGAGTGTTAGACTTACGTGTAAGACCGTAAAAGGCACTGTCTTGTTCGAAAATTGAACACAACTGGAGAGGTGATTGACGTGGAGGACACCCTTCACCAGCGGGTTGCGCCGCGTCATCTGCCTGACCATCTGCTCGCTCAGGGCAGGCCCATCGTCGACTTGGCGGAGGCTGCGGGCCTCATGGGGCTCGAGCTCCATGCCGCCGCGGACGCCTTGGTGCGGTTGCGGCGGGCGGGTCAGATCTTCAGCCCCACCCGTGGTTTGTATGTGGCAGTTCCGCCCGAGTTCCGAACATGGCGCGCTGTACCGGCGCTTGACTTCATTCACTCCATGATGCGAGCCGACGATCGTCACTACTACGTAGCGCTTCTGTCGGCGGCGGAGCTTCACGGCGCTGCTCACCAGCGGCCGCAGGTCTTCCAAGTGATGGTCGACAAGCCCCTCAATGACCGCGATTTCGACCGAATTCACCTCCGCTTCTATTCGCGCACGCACCTCGATGACGTTCCCGTGGTGCTAGTGAACTCCCGGATCGACCAGGTTCGCGTTTCCTCTCCAGCGGCCACCGCATTGGACCTTGTCTCTCGACCCCAAGACGCGGGCGGCCTCTCGAACGTCGCCACGGTGTTGTTCGAGATGGTGGACGCGACAGGTCTGTCGGCCGAAGACGTTCTTGCTGCCGCAGTCGTCTTCCCCAGCTCTAGCCTGCGCCGGCTCGGTTGGCTGTGTGACTTCGTCAACGCATCGCTCGACCGCGACGCACTCGCACGCAGGCTGGAGTCGGAGCCGACCGGGCGGGCGCATGTGCTACTCGACTCACGCGGCGCGCGCCGTGGGTCAGGCGCCAACCGTTGGGGTGTTGTCACGAATGCGACAGTGGAGCCCGATCTGTGATTCCCCAGGCAGCGATCACCGCGTGGGGCCGCACCCGCCAGTGGCCAACGGTTGAGCAAATCGAGCAGGATCTGCTGCTGGCTCGAACACTTGTGGCGATCTACAACAACTCGGTACTTCGCGATGAGCTCGCTTTTCGAGGCGGAACATGCCTGCACCAGGTCCACCTACCGGTCCCGCTTCGATACAGCGAGGACTTGGACTTCGTGCGTCGCACCCACTCCGGTATCGGTGAGATTTTCGATGTGCTGCGTGAGGTGGCTGAAACGGTCGGTCTCTCGGTGAAGACGACAGAAGTCGGGCAGTTCCCGAAGATGAAACTGCAGGCCCGTGCAGAGGTATCGGGTGCACCTTTGCGCATCAAGATCGAGATCAACACCCATGAGACCTCGCCAGCTGCCGATCTGGTCTCTCTGCCCTTCGGCGTGGAGTCGTCGTGGTTCACCGGGTACTGCACCATCACCACGTTCAGCGCCGCCGAGCTCGTGGCAACGAAACTGCGCGCACTCTACGAGCGGAGCAAAGGGCGGGACCTGTTTGACCTGTGGCTTGCGCTTGAGCAGATGTCCGTGGCTCCGAAGCAGATCCTGTTCTGTTTCGTGCCGTACCGACCGGCCGGGTACACCGCTGCGGCTGCTATCGACAATCTTGAACGGAAGCTCGCATCTGCCAGCTTCCGCAACGATCTCAATCAGTTGGTCGGTGCTTGGCCGACGGGTTACGACATTGACGTGGCTGGAGCGCTCGTTGTCGATCAGTTGCTGCGTCACGTCGATGACTAACTAAGGCCAAGGTCGTGTTGCCCGTCACGGTGGCATTGACTTCCACGTAGCCCTCGCCAACACTCGACGGGGCGTAGGTAGGCGTCGATTCAAATCTTCGCGATCGGGCTCGCACTGAGTGTGGGTGCGTGTTGCGCACCTCATCTCGCGACTAATTCCGTAGCCACCTCGATCAGGGCATCAGGTGCTGCGTCTATCGCCCCCATAGTGGCTGGCGCCTCTTTTCCTCCACCTACTCCGTCGAACTGCAGCCTGCCCTCGAGTGCGACTTCACTGGGCGCGATGTGCCCGAGCACTGATGCAGTGGCGAGTGGAAGGATCACAGGGCTGGGGAGTTGATCGCCTCAGCGGGGGCAACCGCGTGCAATCGGTATGAACTGCAGGCGACCTTGATGCCGATCTCGAAATCGGACCCCTAGGCTTACGCCTATGTCAACGGACTACCGCATCGCGGTCATCGCAGGAGACGGCATCGGCACCGAGGTGGTCGCGGAGGGGCTCAAGGTGCTCGGCGCGAGCGGCGTGGGCTTTGAGACAACCGACTACGACCTCGGGGCCCGACGCTATAACGCCACGGGCGAGACACTTC
>WLOZ01000077.1 GCA_009699025.1 Actinomycetota bacterium | reverse complement strand
GGTGACCTTGCCGCCGCCTTCGCGCTCCTCGTCGAGGCGGTGCGGCTCAACTCCGGCGAAGAGCGCGGCGAGGCGCGCACCCATCTGCTCGACCTGTTCGAGATCGTCGGTCTCGATAACCCGGCGATCGGTCCCGCGCGGCTTGCGCTCTCGAACGCGCTGTTCTAGACCGCCCCGGTCGTCGAGGGGTGCCGCGGTACATTTGAAGAAGGCGTCTGGACCCGCACCGCTACATTCATGAAATGTCTGGTGACGTGGGTCGGAACGTCGCATGCCTGCGATGATTTTCGCCCCTGACCTCCGTCAGGTATCGCCCGACTGGCACGTTCGTGCGATCGTCATGGGGGTCGCATCCCTCGCTGGGCTCGACCTCAGCATGACCGCCTTTGCGGCGATCGCCGCGCCGGACGACCTCCCCGTGCTGGCCCTGGGGATGGTGTGGCTCGTGGTCGCCACCACCGTTCCCATGGCGTTGCTTCTTTTGCCCTGGCTCTTGCGCGCCGAGCGCACGGGCAGGCGCCGTTCGATCGTGCAGGGGCTTCGAGGCTTTCTCGTGGGAGCGGTGCTGGCTGCTCTGGTGCCCGGGGTGTGGCTGACCGGCGCCCGACTCCTGCAGTCGACTCTTGGGCTTGCCCTCGCTGGTTCGCTGGCCCTGTGTAACTCCGGAACTGACGGAGTAGCGCGCACGCGTCGATTCGTGTCGCTGGGCGCCGCGTGGTGCATGGGACTGTGTCTGGGCCCCGTGCTCGGGCACCTGCTGCTGCAGTTCGCCCCGTGGCGCGTTCTGTTCGTTGTCGAGGCAGCGGTGGCTGCCGTGCTCCTCGTACTGGCGCCTCGCGTGCTGGTCGAGAGCCGCGCCACTGAGCGGCCAGCACGTGGTGACCTGCGCACAGCCCTCCTCTCCGCCACCGCTGTGCTGCTGCTGTGCCTCGGCGGCGAGTCCCTGGTCACCGACGACGTCACGCTGGGGGAGGTGACGGCGGTCACGCTCGGCCTCGTTTGCGCGGGAGTGGCAGCCCTTCGCTTCCAGCGTCGCCAGCGACGCCTGCGACGGCTGCCACGTGGTCTCGGCTCGTGGGCGCCCGGCACGAAGAGTGTCTCGCTGCTGGCAGCTGCTGGGTCGGGAGTGGCCATCGGGTCGACAATGCTGGCTGCCCTCTGGTCGGGCGCGTGGATCGCTGGGGCCCTCATGGTGTCGGTGGTCGTCGTGGGCCTGTTGGCGGTGCGGGCGCCCATCACCCGGCCGCTGGGTCGGATGTGGGTGGGCGGCCTCCTCTGGTTTGTCGCTGCTGCGGCGTGCTGGTCGGGTGAACCTGTCACCTCCGTCGAGGCCGCACTCCTCGTGGTGCAGGGCGTGGGCCTCGGCATCGCCGTGCCCGCCCTCGACATCCTGGTGACGGGGTCGGGCGACGACCCGCGAGGATTCGTGCTGCGCGGCACGGGCGTGACGGCTACGAGACTGCTCGGGGCGGCCGCCGGGGTGCTGGTAGGGCTCGCCATGGTCGATGCCATCGCAGTGGGCCGCGTTGAGTCTCTGCTGACCATGGCTGGGTTGCTGATGATGCTGGGGTTCGCCGCTCGCCGCCGCCAAGATGCCCCCGTCACTCTCGAGGTGAGTGACGAGCGTGTTGAGGAGGCCGCGCACGCGGGCGGCCGCGAACGAGGGACGATCGGTACGAGGGCGCCTGCTGCGCTGCTCGAATTCATGCGCCAGAGAGAAATCGACCCGCTGTCATCGCTGCCGATGTTCAGCGGCCTATCGGCGGAACAGATTCAGCTGGTGCGAGCAGGCATGGACAGGGTTGAGGTGCAGTCTGGAGCCACCCTGTACACCAGGGGCGAGACCTCGGACGCGGTCTACCTGGTGAGTCGAGGGCGCTTCGCGGTGGTGGTCGATGAGGTTCGTGTTCGCGACGTCCGTCGTGGCGAGGCGCTAGGAGTCTCCGATGTGCTCACCGGAGTGATGCGTTCAGAGACCGTAGTGGCCGCGCGCGACAGTGTCGTGCAGTGCATTCCGCGCTCCCATCTCGACCACATCGCTGATGCCACGTTCATGCGAGCGCTGTCGGTCAGCCTCGCAGAGCAGTTGCGAGAGGCCACCGCGCGTCTGGCCATGTTCGAGCACCGTGAGGTAGCGCGCGACGTGGTGATCGCCGTGGTCGGCGTAACACCGGACTGCCCGGTCGATGAGGTTTTGACTGCGCTCAGTGACCTGTTGCGGAAGCGCGGCGACCGCGTGATCACCCCGGGCCTCGTCAGCGACATGGGCCTTGAGCGGGCTGAGGAGGTGGCTGACCGCGTGGTGATCGGCGCGAGAGCCGATGACGACGAGCAGTGGCGGGAGTTCTGCCTGCGCTCCTCAGACCGGCTGGTTCTGGTCACCACTCGCCCCACGCCCGACGGCTTGCCCGAGCAATCTCGCGGCAGTGACATCGTGATCGTCGATGCGCAGCCCTCGGTCTCCGACTGGCAAAGCTGGGACCAAGACGTCGCTCCGAACTCTCGAACCAGGATCGAGGGCGGTGCCTTCGCCTCGGCGCTGGCCCCGCTGGCCGATCGGATTCTCGGACGCTCGCTCGGCATCGCTTTCAGCGGGGGAGGTGCCCGCGCGCTGGCGCACATCGGCGTGATCGAGGTGCTTGAGGAGCACGGGGTGCGCATCGACAGGGTTGCCGGTACCAGCCTCGGGGCCGTCATGGGGGCCTTCTTGGCAACCGGTCGCAGCGCCGCTGAACTCGACGCCACCGCCTACAAATTCATGGTCAAGAAGTCCATCATGGGCGACTACACCCTTCCCCGCACCAGCCTGCTGCGCGGGGCGCGCATCGACGACTCCCTGGCTGAGATCTTCGGCGATCTCGCCATCGAGGCGCTGGCGCTTCCCTTCGCCTGCGTGAGCGTTGACCTCGTCTCGCGCCAGCAGGTGGTGCACCGGCGGGGCAACCTCGTGCAGGCGCTCGCCGCGTCCAGTCGGCTGCCGGGCATCCTGCCGCCCTACCGCCATGGCGACGGCGGCGTGCACGTCGACGGCGGGCTGGTGAACAACCTGCCTGTCGACCTGATCACAGGGCCGCTCGGCCCGGTGATCGCGGTGCAGGTGGGAGGTCTAGCTGGACTCAACGCGGAGGACGTACGGGTGCGATCGGGGAGCCTCGGGATACCTGAGACGATCATGCGATCGATGATGATGGCCAGTGACAACGCGAACGAGGCCGCCATCGCGCGCGCCTCGGTGTTGATCCGACCCGACACCTCGAGCGCAAATCTGACCGAGTTTTTCCAGATCGACGCCCTTCGCGAGGCCGGCCGTGCCGCCACGCTGGCAGTCCTTCCGGAGATACTCGCGCTCGCGCGCCGGGCCTAGTCGTCGACGAAGATCGACTCGAGTTGCTGTCGCTCTGACCAGTGCCTGCCACCGCGGTTGTAAGAGTTGCTTCGGTTGTCGATCAGGACGCCCCAGAGGTGGGATCGCCATGGTCAGTCTTCGTGGCGCAGCCACACTGCACTGAGCGGGGCAATCGTGACACTGGCCGACACCGGCCGGTGGTGGTGGGGCACGTCGTCGGTGTGAACCCCGCCGAGGTTGCCCATGCCTGAGCCGCCGTATTCGGCGGCGTCGGTGTTCACCACCTCGCGCCAGTACCCCCCGCGCGGAAGTCCGAGCTGGTAGTCGAGGTGCGGCACTGACGAGAAGTTGGACAGGCACGCCATCACTGAACCGTCGGAGCCCCAGCGCAGCCAGCTAAAGACGTTGCCCGCGGCATCGTTGGCGTCGATCCACTCGAAGCCCGCGGGCGAGGCGTCCTGGCTCCAGAGGGCTGGCGAGTCTCGGTAGGTGCGGTTGAGGTGTGCCACGCACGACAGCACCCCTCGGTGCTCATCATGATCGAGTAGCCACCAGGGCAGGCTCTCGCCGTCGTTCCACTCGCTGCTCTGGGCAAACTCGGAGCCCATGAACAGCAGCTGCTTGCCTGGGTGGGCCCACATGTACGCGTAATACGCGCGAAGGGTGGCAAGCTGCTGCCAGCGGTTGCCCGACGCGCGCGCGACCAGCGAGCCCTTGCCGTGCACGACCTCGTCGTGAGAGACCGGAAGCACGAAGTTCTCGCTCCACGCGTACATCATCGCGAAGGTCATCTCGTTGTGATGCCACTGGCGGTGCACGGGCTCGCGCGAGAGGTAGTCGAGCGAGTCGTGCATCCAGCCCATATTCCACTTGAGCCCGAAGCCGAGCCCCCCGACGTGCGTGGGCCGAGTCACGCCGGGCCATGAGGTCGACTCCTCGGCGATGGTGAGGGCGCCGGGCACACGTCGGTACACGGTGGCGTTCATTTCCTGAAGGAACGCCACGGCCTCGAGGTTCTCGCGACCGCCGAACTGGTTCGGGCTCCACTGGCCGTCGTCGCGCGAGTAGTCGAGGTACAGCATCGAGGCCACGGCGTCGACCCGCAGGCCATCGACGTGGAATTCCTCGAGCCAGTACACCGCGTTCGACACCAGGAAGTTGCGCACCTCGGGTCGGCCGAAGTTGAACACGTAGGTTCCCCAGTCGGGGTGTTCGCCGCGCTGTGGGTCGGGGTGTTCGTAGAGCGGGGTTCCGTCGAATCGGGCGAGCGCCCACTCGTCCTTGGGAAAGTGTGCGGGCACCCAGTCGATCAGCACGCCGATTCCGGCCTGGTGCAGCCGGTCGATGAGGAAGCGCAGGTCGTCGGGGGAGCCAAACCTCGAGGTGGGCGCGAAGTACGACGTCACCTGGTAGCCCCACGACGGGCCGTAGGGGTGCTCGGCAACCGGCAGAAATTCGACGTGCGTGAACCCCTGGTCACTCACGTACGCGGTGAGCTCGTCGGCCAGTTGCCGGTACGACAGGCCGGCCCGCCACGAGCCAAGGTGCACCTCATAGATGCTCATCGGGGAGGCGAGGGGGTCGGAGCCCGCCCGGCGCGCCATCCACTCGTGGTCGGCCCACTCGTGGGCAGGGGTGAACACGACTGATCCGGTGAGCGGCGGCACCTCGGTGGCATGGGCCATCGGGTCGGCCTTATCGCGCCACTCGCCGTCGGCGCCGAGCACGCGAAACTTGTAGGTGGTCCCGTCGCCGATGTTGGGTAGGTAGAGCTCCCACACGCCGCTGGCTCCGAGCGAGCGCATCGGGCTGGCGGCGCCGTCCCAGCCGTTAAAGTCACCCACCACCTGCACGCCGCGGGCGTTGGGCGCCCACACGGCAAACGACGTGCCGGTCACGTCGCCCATGGGCGAGTCGAATCGGCGGGTGTGAGCACCGAGAACCTGCCAGAGCTGCTCGTGCCTGCCCTCGCCGATGAGGTGCTGGTCGACCTCGCCGAGCGTGGGAAGGAAGCGGTAGGGATCGTCGGTGGGGATGGCCTCGCCGCCGGGGTAGGTCACGTCGAGGCGGTAGTCGGGCACGTCGGGCCGGTTGAGCACGCCCACCCACACGCCGCGGTGCTCGTGCTCGAGCGAGGTGCGCTGTGCGTCGTGGTCGACCACCTCGACCCGCTCGGCCTTCGGCCGCAGCACCCGCACGGTGACCCGGCCGGCGTGAACGTGCGGGCCCAGGATCGAGTGAGGGTCGTGGTGGCATCCGTCGACGAGCTGGTCAAGCGAGTCGGCGTCGACCGGCTGCGGCCCCATGTCAGCGCGGGACTCGCGGGGCACCCGCAATTCCTGGGCGGCGGCTTTGGCGTCCTTCTTCTTCCCCATGGGGTGACCTCTCGGACTAGGGAACGCGTCGGACGGAGACGATGTGGGCCACATGCTCTGCGGGTGCGAGTCGCACATATTGGTGTGCAGACCAGCGCCACGCGGTGTCGGTGACGAGGTCGTGGGCCGAGAAAATGTCGTCGGGGCCGAGGCCAAGGGCCGCCAAATCGAGGTGCACCATGGTCTCGCGGGGGCGGTGCGGGTCGAGGGTGACCACCACCACCACGCAGTCGGCGTCGGGGCTGTCGCCATCGCGCTTGGAGAAGACGATGACCGAGTCGTCGTCGGAGTGATGGAAGTGGAGGCCGCGCAGGGTCTGCAGGGCTGGATGCGCTGCGCGCAGGGCATTGAGCTGCGTGATCCAGGGTGCCAGGGTGGCCCCTGAGGCCTCGGCCGCGGCCCACTCGCGCGGCCGGTACTGGTACTTCTCGGAGTCGAGGTACTCTTCGCTGCCAGCGCGCACCGCCTCGTGCTCGAACAGCTCGAACCCGGCGTATACGCCCCATGTGGGCGAGAGCGTGGCGGCAAGAGCGGCGCGAATCGCAAAGGCCGCGGGCCCGCCGTACTGGAGGTACTCGCTGAGGATGTCGGGAGTGTTCACGAAGAAGTTGGGCCGCATGTAGGCAGCGGCGGGACCGGCGAGCTCGTTGAGGTACTCCTCGAGCTCCCGTCTGCTGTTGCGCCACGTGAAGTACGTGTACGACTGCTGGAAGCCGACCTCGCCGAGCACGCGCATCATGGGCGGACTAGTGAAGGCCTCGGCGAGGAAGAGCACGTCGGGGTCGGTGGCGCCGATCGCCGAGGTGAGTCGCTGCCACACCCACACCGGCTTGGTGTGCGGGTTATCGACCCGAAAAATGCGCACGCCGTGCGACATCCAGAAGCGCACGAGGCGCTCAACCTCGGCGTAGAGGCCCTCGGGGTCATGGTCGAAATTGATCGGGTAGACGTCCTGATACCTCTTCGGAGGGTTCTCGGCGTAGGCGATGGTGCCGTCGGCCCGGTGCCGGAACCACAGTGGGTGCTCGGTGACCCAGGGGTGGTCGGGTGAGGCCTGCAGGGCGAGGTCGAGGGCGATGTCGAGGCCGAGCGAGGTGGCCTTGGCCACGAAGGCGTCGAAGTCGTCAAGGGTTCCGAGGTCGGGGTGCACCGCGTCGTGGCCGCCGTCGGCCGACCCGATCGCCCACGGCGAGCCGGGATCGTCGGGCCCGGGGTCGAGACTGTTGTTCGGGCCCTTGCGGTGCGAGGTGCCAATGGGGTGTATGGGCGGCAGGTACAGCACGTCGAATCCCATGGCGGCCACGGCGGGCAGTCGCTCAGCGGCGGTCGCGAACGTGCCCGATCGAGGGGGGTTGAGGGTCGCTCCCTCGGACCGCGGGAAAAACTCGTACCACGCACCCACCAGGGCGCGGCGGCGTTCGACCAGCAGGGGAAACTCCTGCGACGGCGACACGAGCTCGCGCAGCGGGCGGCTCCACACCAGGTCGAGCAGGGCGGTGCTGGTCGCGATCGCGAGCCGGTCGCCGGCGGGGCGGGAGGGGTCGGTGAGGGCGTCGACGGCGGCCTTCACCGCACTCCGCACGTTGCCGCGGGGCAGCGACGCCATAAATCGAGTGAGCACTGCGGCTCCCTCAGCCAACTCGAGATCGACGTCGAGACCGGCGGGAACCTTGACGCTGGCCCGGTGCAGCCAGGTAGCGACCGGATCGCTCCATGCCTCGACCCGCACGGTCCAGAGTCCCTCGGCGTCGGGCCGCACTGATGCACCCCAACCCTCGAGGCCGTCGTTCAGCGGCTTCATACGGGCGCTGATTTCGCGCCCGTCGGGCGAGGTAATCACGGCGGTCACGCCGAGCGCGTCGTGCCCATCGCGCACCACGGTCGCGCGCACGGGAACTGGCTCGCCCACCACGGCCTTCGCGGGAAGTGTGCCGGCCGCGACCACAGGACTGACGTCGAGGAT
>WLOZ01000076.1 GCA_009699025.1 Actinomycetota bacterium | reverse complement strand
GTAGCTATCTGTCTGCCTCAAAGAAATCCGTCAGACGGCAGGACAAGTCCCACCGCCATTTGACGGGGTTTTTGGCATTGACATTTGGCACGCTGTTGAGTTCTCAAGGTACGGGCGCGCATCGTTCCCTGTCCTTCCGGACGAGGTTCAAGGCGATGTTTCTAACCTACTCGCTCGTTCCATCCCGGTCAAATCCGGGCGGCTCGTGCGAGTCGCTCCGTGAATTCGGCGCCTATTCACACTCTGTTTGGCTCCGACTCCGCGTCTCCCCGGGGGGATCTAGCGACAGGAGGGAACACTACCCCTCAGTGGGGGTGGAGTCCAAATCGGGGGGCCTTCCCCTGTCGACCTCAGGCGATTCGGACGCCTGCAACCGACCTTCGGCCGCGGCGCAGCACCAGCCAATGTCCGTGCAACAGAAGGGATGCGTCGATCGGCGCATCAGCGGAGTCGACCTCGGAACGCACGTTGTTGATCGATACACCGCCCTCGGCCACGGTGCGACGAGCGGCTCCCTTGCTGGCCGCGAGGCCACATCGGACAAGCAGGTCGCTCAGCGCCGGCAACATTCCCGCGATCACCTCGGAGGCCTCCACGAGCCCCACACCCGCCTCGGTGAGCGCTGCCGCGAGCGTTGGCTCGGGCAGATCGGCGAGATCGCCGCGTCCGAACAGGGCTGCTGCGGCGGCCTCAGCGGCCCTCGTCTCGCTGGCTCCGTGCACCAGGGTGGTGATCTCGTCAGCGAGAGCCCGCTGGGCGGCACGCTCGGCTGGCTTCTCAGCCGTCAATTGTTCAAGTTTGACAATCTCATCGATCGGCTTGAAGGAGTAGGTGCGCATCAGCGTGGACACGTCACGGTCGTCGGCATTGATCCAGAACTGGTGGAAGGCATAGGGGGTGGTGAGCTGGGGATCGAGCCAGATGGTGCCGCTCTCGGTCTTGCCGAACTTGGTGCCATCAGCCTTGGTGATGAGCGGCGTGGTGAGGGCATGCACATGCGCACCCTCGACACGGCGCACTAGGTCGACACCCGCGGTGATGTTTCCCCACTGGTCGGACCCACCGGTCTGGAGCATGCACCCATGGCGTCTGAAAAGCTCGAGGAAGTCGTAGGACTGCAGCAGCGCGTAAGAAAACTCCGTATAGGAGATTCCTGGGCCCGCGAGTCTCGCCGCGACCGCCTCGCGGTCGAGCATGCGGTTAACGCTGAAATGCTTGCCAATGTCGCGTAGAAACTCGATTGCCGTCACGGGCGCGGTCCAGTCGAGATTGTTCACGACAATCGCAGCGTTGGATCCGTCGAAGTCGTAGAAGCGCTCAAGCTGGGCACGGATGCCATCGACCCAAGCCGCCACGGTGTCGGAGTCATTGAGTGTGCGCTCCCCCGCCATCTTGGGATCCCCGATGAGACCAGTTGCGCCGCCCACGAGGGCCAGCGGCCGGTGACCGTCGAGCTGAAACCGCCGCACGGTGAGGATTTGGGCGAGGTTGCCCAGGTGCAGGCTTGGCGCCGTGGGGTCGAAGCCGCAGTACAGAGTCATCGGCGCGGCCTCAAGGTCACGGCGCAGCGCCTCGAGGTCGGTTGACTGCGCGATGAGGTCGCGCGCCTGCAGGTCGTCAAGGATGGCACTCATGGGCGTCATCCTCTCCCATCTCGAAGCTGCGCCGGCGTCTGACACCCCCCACACGACACCGCCGCTGCCCTCACACGTAGCGTTTGGGCACGGTCCACATCGACGCAACGAGGTCGTGCGTCTCCTGCGGCGTGAGCCTCGGATGACCCGTGAACATGAGGCGCCCACCACCGGGATAGTTGGTGAGCTCACCAAAGAGGGGGCCTCGCTCACTGATGAGCCAGTCGACTCGCACCGCGTCGGTCGTGCGTGCGAGAGCCGCAGACGCAGCGACCACGGCGTCCCACACGTCGGCGCTGAGCCCGCTCGCCGCGCAGGCCTCGTCCTCCTCGCCCCGGAGAAATCTCACCAGGCCGACCTCTTCGAAGGCCGGCCCGCGACCGACGATCACGAAGTTTCCGGGCCTGCCATCGAAGCAGTGAACCCAGAGCTCCCCCGGAATATCCTGATCCGAACCTATGAACTCCTCGGCCAGAATGCGCGGCTCAATGGTGGTGTAGGCCCACTCGCTAGACTGCCCGCGCCCGCGGCCGTAGCGCAGTGAGAGCCAGTGGTCGAGCAGTTCTGCCAGTTGCGCCCTCGTAACTGAATCCGGGTGGACATGGTGGCGCGACCACCCGGGATGCTCGGCGGCCGACGGGAGTCGTGCCGAGACCTCTGCCGACTCGGTGACAAGGATCACGCCGCCACTCCCGTGGCTCACCTTGAGCACCACCTCTCGTGGAAGGTTGTCCCACGGCAGGTCAGCAGCGCGGTCAGCCACAGCGAAGGTCTCTTTGAGCCAACTCGCGCCTACGGTTTCAGAGACGTAGTCGCGAACGGCCACCTTGTCGGCGAACATCCCGATCAGCGGCCGCCGGTCACGCGCGAGCTTGTACATCATTTTCTGCCGATAGGTGGTGGGATTGCGCGACAGCGCGCGCCTAGTGACCGGAGTGGTGGCTCGCGGACGTTCTCCGTCGGCGACCAGCCACAGGTAGCGCAGCGCGCCACGCGCCGGCTGGGGCAAAGACATGGCTCGGGACCGCAGTGAGCGCAACATCGATGGCAGCGGTCTGCCGGCCAGAGTGCTGACGTAGGAGGACGCCTCAGGGGGGCGACGCGATTGAGGATTCAGAACGCAACCTCACTCATAGCGCAGGGGGACATTCCAGTAGGAGCTCATCAGGTCATGCACCTCCTGCGCCGACAGGCTAGCGTGGCCGTTGAAGGCCAGCCTTCCGGCGCCGGGATAGTTGGTCAACTCCCCGAACCTCGCGCCTGTGGAGCCCACAAGCCAGTCGACTCGCACACTGTCGGTGGTGCGCGCGAGCGCTACCGTTGCTGCCACGAGGTCATCCCACTCCTCCACGCTGAGCCCACTGGCCTCGGGCGCCTGGTCGAACTCCCAGTCAAAGAGTCGCTCGCACGCGAGTTCATCGAACTCGGAGTTTCGCTTCACGAAGAGGCAGCAGCGCGGTACCCCGTCGAAGCAGTGAAACCAGATCTCGCGCGCGAGTTCGGTGCTCGAGCCCACCAATTCCTCGGCCACAACCCGAGGCGCGATGGTGGTGTAGGCCCACTCCCTCGATTGGCCGGGCCCGAATCCGTAGCGCAGCGATAACCAGTGGTCGAGCAGCCCTTCGGCCTCTGACCGCGTCACCGAGTCAGGGTGCACCAGGTGCTTGCTCCAGCCCCTACGCTCGTGAGGCGAGGGCAGCCGCACGGCCGGGTCGGCCAACTCGGTCACCACGATGACTCCCCCGGAGCCGTGACTCACCTTGAGCACGACCTCACGCGGCAGGTCGTCCCACGGGAGGTCAGCGGCCCGAGTCGCCACCGCATAGGTCTCCTTGAGCCAGTGCGGGCCCACCGTGTCAGACACAAAATCACGCACCGCCACCTTGTTGGCGAACATCGCGATGAGCGGGCGACGATCGCGCGAGAGCTTATACATCATCTTCTGACGGAATGTGGTCGGCCGACAGGACATCAGTTTCCGAAGTGCCTCAGAGGCGAACCGCGGGCGATCTCCGTCGGCAACCATCCACCCGTAGTGAAGGCATGCCTGCACCGGACCGGGGAGCCGCGCCGCGCCAGTCTTGGCTCGCCCGACCCAGGCGGGAACCCGGAACCCGCCCACGCTGACCATGATGGGGCTCGCCTCGGCGACGCCCGTCTCGTACCTCGAGTGACTCATCAGGTGTACTTCCGCGGAACCACCCTGATGGCCGCACTGTGGTCGGGCGCCTCCCGAGGGGTCAGCCTGGGGTGACCGGAGAACTCCAGACGTAGGTCCGATTCCTCTGATCTAAGACTGAGGGACCGAGGGCCCACGCAGTTTCGGGTCAGGATGACCCCTACCGGTTCCACGCTTGTGCGGAAGCCCGGTGCTGCAGCCGCAGTTCGGCGAGTTGCTCGCGCACACGCTCGGGCGCGGTGCCGCCGTAGGTGCGCCGCGAGGCGAGCGCCCCCTCGACGGTGAGTACCAGACGAACGTCGGGCGTGAGCTGCGCCGAGATGCCCGCGAACTCGTCGTCGGTGAGCCCGTCGAGGCCGACGCCCCTCGCCTCGGCCGCGCGCACGCAGGCCCCCGCCACCTCATGGGCCTCTCGGAACGGCACGCCGCCTCGCACCAGCCACTCGGCGATGTCGGTGGCGAGCGCGAAGCCATCTGGCGCGCTCGCAGTGATGCGGGCAGTGTCGAACGTGAGCGTCGACATCATGCCCGTGACCGCCGGCAGGACGAGCAAGAGCTGGGTGACCGTGTCGAACACCGGCTCCTTGTCCTCCTGCAGGTCTCGGTTGTAAGCGAACGGAAGTGACTTCAGGGTGGCCAGCAGACCGGTGAGGTTTCCGATGAGGCGGCCGCTCTTGCCCCGCACGAGCTCGGCGACGTCGGGGTTCTTCTTCTGCGGCATGATCGACGAGCCGGTGGACCAGGCGTCATCGAGGCGTGCCCACGCAAACTCGCGCGAGGTCCAGAGCACAACCTCCTCGCCGATGCGCGAGAGGTGCACGCCCAGCATGGCGGCGACGAACAGGAACTCGGCCACCCAGTCGCGGTCGCTGACGGCGTCGATGGAGTTGGCCAGAGCCCCCGTGAACCCGAGCTCGAGCGCGACTGCTTGCGGGTCGAGGTCGAGGCTTGAGCCCGCTAGGGCACCGGCGCCGAGGGGCGACCAGGCCGTGCGGCGGTCCCAGTCGGCGAGCCGGTCGAGGTCGCGAGCGAGGGCGTGAACGTGCTTGGCGATCTCGTGCCCAAGCGACACGGGCTGGGCGTGCTGGAGGTGAGTAAAGCCCGGGGCCGCGACGTCGACCATCGCCTCGGACTGGTCGAGCAGGGCAGCCTGAAGCGCCAGAACCTCGTTCGCCACGAGGCGGGCGTGGTCGCGCAGGTACAGCCGAAAGTCGGTGGCCACCTGGTCGTTGCGGCTGCGCCCAGCCCTCAACCGCCCGCCGAGCTCGGGGCCGAGGATATCGAGCAGCCCGCGCTCGACGGCCGTATGGACGTCTTCGTCGTCGGCGGTGGGCGTGAAGCTGCCGTCGGCCACGGCAGAGCTCAGGGTGTCGATAGCCACACGCACGGCTTCAGCATCACTCGGGGTCAGCAGCCCCGCGCGCTCGAGCACGCCAGCGTGGGCACGGCTCTGCAGTAGGTCGTAGGGCGCCAGCACCCAGTCGAAGTGCACCGAGCGACTCAGGGCCGCCATCACCTCGTCGGGGCCCGAGGCGAACCTCCCGCCCCAGAGCCGCGTGGTGGCCTCGCCCTGGTCAGCCACGGCCCCTGCTGAGGTCGCGGCGCGAGGCGATCTTGCTCGGAAGGCCCCAGATGTCAACGAAGCCCTTGGCCAGCGACTGGTCGAAGGTGTCGCCCGTGTCGTAGGTGGCGAGGCTGAAGTCGTACAGCGACTCCTCGCTGCGGCGGCCTGAGACCACAGCGCGCCCACCGTGCATGGTCATGCGAACGTCGCCGGTGACCGACGAGTTGAGGTCGTCGACGAAACCGTCGAGGGCATTCTTGAGTGGGCTGAACCACAGGCCGTCGTAGACGAGTTCACTCCAGCGCTGCGACACGCCCCGGCCGAAGCGGGCGAGGTCGCGCTCAACCGTGACGTTGGCGAGTTCTTCGCGCGCGGTCATGAGGGCCATGGCGCCGGGCGCCTCGTAGACCTCGCGACTCTTGATTCCCACGAGCCGGTCTTCGACCATGTCGATGCGGCCGATTCCTTGCGCACCAGCGCGCCGATTCATCTCGACGATGGCCTCGAGCATGGTGACCGCACGACCATCGATCGCCACCGGGGCACCTGCCTTGAAGGAGATGATGACCTCATCAGGTTCGCGGGTCTCGGAGGGGTTCGCCGTGTAGGTGTAAACCTCCTCAATCGGACCGTTCCAGATGTCCTCGAGGAAGCCCGTCTCCACGGCCCGCCCCCACACGTTTTGGTCGATGGAATACGGCGACTTCTTGGTGGTCTCGATGGGAAGGGAGTTGCGGTCAGCGAATTCGATCGCCTTATCGCGGGTCATGGCGTAGTCGCGCACCGGGGCAATGCAGGTGAGCTCGGGAGCGAGGTTGGAGATGCCCACCTCGAAGCGCACCTGGTCATTACCCTTGCCGGTGCAGCCATGGGCCACGATCGTGGCGTTGTGCTTCTTGGCGGCGGCGACTAGGTGCTTGACGATGACGGGGCGCGAGAGCGCGGACACCAGCGGGTAGCGGTCCATATAGAGCGAGTTCGCCTTGAGTGCTGGCAGGCAGTACTCGTCGGCAAACTCGACGCGAGCATCGGCGACCTCTGATTCGACCGCGCCACAGGCCAGCGCCCGCTCGCGGATGACATTGAGGTCCTCGCCCCCCTGACCGACGTCCATCGCCACGGCGATGACCTCAGCGCCCGTCTCCTCGGCGATCCAGCCGATGGCGACGGAGGTGTCGAGGCCTCCTGAGTAGGCGAGTACGACGCGGTCGGTCACGATTCTTCTCCTGCTTCTGTGGGTGAGGGGTGGTTCAGGGTGTGCTCGGGCGATCGGTCTGGGTCAGGCGAGGTGGTGCGACGGTCGGCAAGCTGAAGCATGGTTGCCGCCACGGCTGCGCCGCCCCCAGGGTCGCGGGTAACCAGCAGAACGGTGTCATCTCCCGCGATCGTACCGAGAACCTCGGGCAGGTCGGTGTGGTCGATCACCGAGGCCAGGTACTGAGCCGCGCCTGGCGGCGTGCGCAGCACCACGATGTTGCCCGAGTGATCGGCGCTGGCCAACAGGTCAGCAGTCGCCCGCTCGAGGCGCGTGAGCGAGTCGGGGTCGGCTGCAGCTCGACTGACGACCCCTCCCTCAGGAGGCACCGAGTACACCAACGAGCCGTCGCCGGAGTCGACTTTCACCGCTCCAATGTCGTCGAGATCGCGCGAGAGTGTGGCCTGGGTGACCGCGAGCCCCTCGGCGGCGAGAATCTCTCGCAGCTCGTCCTGCGTGTGCACCTCGCGGCGGTCAAGGATTTCGACGATGCGATGGCGGCGGGCCGTCTTGGTGCGGGCCGCGCTCACGACGAAACCAGCGCTGCGGCAGCGTCGATGATCGTTGGCCACCGGTGGAGCAGCAGGTCAACGTCGGCGTCGGTGAGAACCAGGGGCGGCACCAGCCGAATGACGGAAGGGCCCGTGGCGTTGATGAGCACGCCACGCGCTCGGGCCTCGGCCTCGACCGACTTGGCGATGGGGCTGGTGAGCACCACGCCCAGCATGAGTCCACGGCCACGCACGTGGCTGACCTGCGGGTGTGCGGCCAGTTCGGTGGCTAGTCGGGCGCCCAGAGCGCCGGCACGCTCCAGGAGGCCCTCTGCCTCGATGGTGTCGAGCACCGCCAGAGCGGCCGCGCACGACACCGGGTTACCGCCGAAGGTTGAGCCGTGGCTGCCGGGAGTGAATAGCTCAGCGGCGCCGCCCAGGGCGACCATGGCTCCGATGGGCAGTCCCCCGCCGAGGCCCTTGGCGAGCGTGACGACATCGGCTGTGACGCCCTCGGATTGGTGGGCGAACCAGGTGCCGGTGCGGCCGATTCCGGTCTGCACCTCATCGAGCACTAGGAG
>WLOZ01000075.1 GCA_009699025.1 Actinomycetota bacterium | reverse complement strand
GTCAGGGTCTGTCAGGCTCCGTCAACCTGCTCCAGGGTGGGCATCACGATGCCTGACTCCTGAAAGGCGCGTTTCGCGGCCGCCCTGATCGCCCGTGCCGACGACACGCTCTCGCCGGGCTCGGTGCGGGCGCTGACCCCCACCATCGTGACGTCTCCGGTTACTCGGTCGACGCCCAGGTAGCGGGGTGCGGTCACCAGGTGCGCGCCGAGAATGGGCTCGGCGAACAGCGCGTCGCCCATGTCGTTGACGACGCGCTCGACTTCGCCGAGGTCGGACGACGTACTCACGGGCAGCGTCACGGTGGCCATCGTCCAGCCCTGTGACAAGTTCGCCACGCGGAGAATTTCGCCGTTGCGCAGGTACCACACCACCCCGTTCGAGTCGCGCAGTCTCGTGACGCGCAGTGCGACCTCTTCGACGGTTCCCTCGACGCCGCTGATATCAACGACGTCACCCACGCCGAACTGGTCCTCGATGATCAGCGAAATTCCTGAGAAGTAGTCCTTGATCAGCGACTGCGCCCCGAAGCCGATCGCGATTCCCACGATGCCCGCGCTGGCTAGCAGCGGGGCGATATCGACGTTGAGGAGGCTGAGGATCATCGTGACTGCGACGGTCCAGATGGCCACGGTCACCACCGAGCGCAGCAGGTGTCCTACCGCTGTCGAACGCTGCGCGTAGCGCTCCTGCATGAGGAGCAACTTGCCCTCGGGGGTTCCGGTAGCGCCCACGGCCTCGCGGCGACTCACGGTGGACGTGCGTCGGTTTACCGCTCGGTTGATCCCTCGGCGGATCACCGCAGTCACGAAGAGTTGCAGCCCGAGGGCCACTAGGCCGATCAGCGCGATGCGCAGCGGCACCCCCAGGAACCATGACAACACGTCGTCGGCTGTCATGCGTCGCCGTTCGCCAGATCCATGCCGGTCCACGCCGCGGTGAAGGCGAGGACGTCGGCCGAGAGGCCGATCGTGCGGCTCAATGCGCGTGCCCCATGCCCGACATCGCCCTCGGCCCTGATCAGGATGGGTCGTTCGCCGGTGGTGGCATGCTGCAGCGCGGCGCACATCTTGCGCGCGTGCAGCGGGTCGACGCGGCTGTCGCCGTCGAACACGGTGAACAGGGTGGCCGGGTAGTCGGTGCCGTCGGCCACGCGGTGGTAGGGCGAGTACGACCAGAGCCAGCCGAAGTCTTCTGGGTCGTCGGCCGAACCGTACTCAACATTCCAGGTGGCGCCGAGGCCGAACTTCTCGTAGCGCACCATGTCGAGAAGTGGTGCGCTGCACACCACCGCATTGAACAGGTCAGGTCGCTGGGTCATCACCGCGCCCACGAGAAGTCCGCCGTTGGAGCCGCCGTTGATCGACAGGGTTGCCGGGGTGCACCAGCCATCGGCGATCAGTCGCTCGCCGGCGGCGATGAAGTCGTCGTACACGTTTTGCTTGGTGGCCAGCATGCCGTCGCGGTGCCACTGCTCGCCCTCTTCTGAGCCACCGCGCAGGTTGGCCACCACGTACACTCCGCCAGCCTCGACCCACGACAGCACCGTGGCCGAGTATCCGGGGGTGAGGGGCACGCCGAAGCCGCCGTAGCCGTAGAGGATCGTGGGGCGTGGCCGGTCGGGCGCCGCAACGGGCGCCACGATGATCATGCGCACGGTGGTGCCGTCCTTCGACTCATACTCGACCTGGCTGGTGAACACCGTGGGCACCTCGACGGTCCCGGGAGCCTCGGCCCACAGCGACACCTCGCCCGTGCGGCCGTCGTAGCGCATCACCCGCGACACCGTGGTGTGGTCGGTGTAGCCGAACCACGCCTCATGCCCGCTTTCGGGTCGCTCGCTGATGCCGCCCACGCTGCCGAGCCCTGGCAGGTCGACCGACGACAGCCGCTCACCGGTGGCGAGGTCGTGCACCGCGAGCTCTGAGATGGCGTGCCGGGTGTGCAGCACCACGAGTTGGGCCGTCGCCATCTCGGCTCCGTCGAGGATCGCGAAGTCTTCGATGACAGCCACGTCGTCCTGCGGCACGAGGTCGGTCCAGAACTCGGGCTGGGGCCGCAGGGGGTCGCCCACAGCGAGCCGGCCGCGCGAGGCGTCGAGGTCGGTCATCACGTAGAGCCGGCCGTCGTTTCCGACATGCATCGAGGTTTGGGCGTCGACCCCCACCTGCACCTCGACCAGCGTGGGCGCGTCGGGGGAGCAGGCCGACAGGTCGGCGATCCAGAGATCGTTGCGGGGAGCGGTGCCCTCGGACGCGCTGATCTGCAGCCAGCGGCCGTCGCGGCTCACGCTGACCCCGTAGTAGTTGGTGGGTGTGAGCCCCCCACCGAATACCTCGACGTCGTCGTCAGGGTGGGTGCCCAGTGTGTGCAGGTACACGCGACGATGGAACTGTTCCTCGCCCTCGGGGACCAGATCGGGGGAGAGGCGGCGCACGTAGTAGTAGCGCTGGGCGCCCGGCAGCCAGGCCACCGGAGAGTAGCGGGCCCGGTCGATCGGGCCATCGACGATTTCGCCGGTGGCGACATTCATCACGCGCAGCACCGATTCCTCGCTGCCGCCCTCGGACATCTGGTAGGCGAGCAGGGCGCCCTCCTTACTCGGCTGCCACGCATCGAGGGTGCTGAGCCCGCTGGGGTCGAGGGCCATCGGGTCGATCAGCGTGGTCTCGTCGCCCTCGGCGTCAACGCTCATCAGGAGTGCGTGCTCCTGAGTGCCCTCGCGACGCATGAAGAACTGTCGACCGCCGCGCCAGGCCGGCGCCGACACTCCACCGGCACCGAGCAGGTCGGCCAGCCTCGAGGCCCAGTGGTCGCGCGTCGTCCAGTTGGCCGTCGCCTCGGCGAGGAGGGCGGCCTGCTGAGTCGACCACTCGCCGGTGGCCTCGCTGGTCGCGTCCTCGAGCCAGCGGTAGGGATCGGCCACCGCGTGGCCGTGCAGGTTCTCGACGATGTTGTCGCGCGGCGCGGTGGGATAGTTCGGCTTCGATGAGGTCACGCCACGACCCTAGAGCAGCGAGGCGCCAGCCGTGACGAATGCCGGTCCCGACCATCCCACCCCGCTCATCCATACGAAAGCGTCACACCGGGCAGGCGGGATTGACGCTTTCGTATCGATGAGCGGAATGGGGTGAGGGCGCCAGTCTCGAGTAACGACTCACCTGACTGCGACCCCTCCCGCTAGGGTCGCACGCATGGCCGATCTCCACGACCTCACCGCACTCGAGCAGGCCGCGGCCATCCGTGCACGCGAGGTGTCGCCCGTCGAGCTCGCCCAGCACTACCTCGCGCGTTCGGAGCGGCTCAGCGATGAGGTGGGAGCCTTCATCACCCTCACCCCGGAGCTCGCCCTCGAGCAGGCCCGCGCTGCCGAGCGTGCCGTGCTCGACGCCACTGATTTAGCAGACCTTCCGGCGCTTCACGGGGTGGTGGTTCCTGTGAAGGACCTCACCTTCGTGGCCGGAGTCCGCTGCACCCTCGGCTCACTCGCCTACGACATCGTTCCCCTGAGCGACGACAACGTGGTGGCGCGGCTGAAGCAGTCGAACGTCGTCATCACCGGGAAGACCAACACCCCCGAGTTCGGGCTTCCGTGCTACACCGAGAACGCTGTCGCGCCGTCGGCCCGCAACCCGTGGGACCTCGCGCACTCGGCAGGTGGCTCAAGCGGCGGCGCCGCGGCCGCGGTATCGGCGGGGCTCGCGCCCGTCGCCCACGGTTCCGACGGCGGCGGCTCGATTCGCATCCCGGCCAGCGTGTGTGGGCTCGTCGGCATCAAGCCGTCGCGCGGGCGCATCAGCAACGGCCCGCTGCGCGATCCGGTGGGCGACCTCGTCACCAGCGGACCCCTCGCCCGAACGGTGGGCGACGCCGCGGCTCTGCTCGACGCGATGTGCGGTTCATTTCCAGGTGACCCCTACTCCGCGGCTCCGCTGCCTACTGGCGAGACGTTCCTGGCTCACGCAAGCCGAGAGCCGGGCCGCCTGCGCATCGGCCGCTACCTCACGCCTCCGGTGGCTCACAGTGACGTTCACCCCGACTGCGTGGCCGCGTGCGACCACGCGAGCACACTGCTCGAGTCACTGGGTCACACTGTCGAAGAAGTCGCCCCACCGTTCACGCCCGACGTGGTGGTGCACTTCGAAACCCTCTGGTCGGTGCTCGCGCTGCTCACCCCCGTGATGCCTGCCGATGAAGCCAGACTGCAGCCGCTCACCCGCTGGCTGCGCGAGCGTGGAACTAGGGTCTCCGGCATCGAACTCGCGGGCGCGGTGTCGATGTTGCGGCTCATCGCCCGGGCGGCCGTCAGCGCCACCGCCCACCTCGACGCGGTGCTGACGCCCACCCTCGCCCAGCCGCCCGTGCCGGTGGGCGGCCTGCGCGACGACGGCGACCCCGCGGCCGACTTCGAGGCGCAGAAGCGGTTCACCCCCTTCACCGCGGCGTACAACATGACAGGCCAACCTGCGGTGTCGATTCCGCTGCACTGGAACGTGAACGGGCTGCCCATCGGGGTGCAGCTGGTGGGCCGGCAGGGCGATGAGGCGACGCTGATCGCCCTCGCCGCGCAGCTCGAGCGGGCCGAACCCTGGGCCCACCGACGCCCGGCGATGTGGTGAGCATCCGATGACCTCCGTTCCTCCCGAACTCGCCGACCTCGCCCGTACCCTCGGCGTGGCGGTTGACTACGTCGATCAGGGGGGCCAGCTCCGCGAGGTATCGGCCGAGAGCGTGCTCGATGTGCTCGCTGCGCTGGGCGTCGACGCGTCGACGGACGAGGCTAGGGCGACCGCCTGGGACGAGCTCCGACTGCGCGACTGGCGCCGGGCTTTACCGCCGGTATTCATGGCGCGCGAGGGAGCTTCGGGCCGGGTGTGGGCCCATGTGCAACACGGCTGGCCCCTCACCCTCGAGGTCGAGCTGGAAGACGGGTTCCGCTTCGTAGTGCAGCAGCTGACACACGACGTGGCCCCCGTCGAGGTCGACGGGGTACTGGTTGGCGAGGCGGCATTCGAGGTTCCCGACCACCTGCCAACGGGCTACCACCGCATCGAGGCGCTCGACTCCGACGGCTCGGTGTTCGGCGTCTGCTCGCTCATCGTCGTCCCCCAGAGCCTGACGCTGCCCACAGCGCTCGCCGAGCACCCGGTCTGGGGCCTGATGGCACAGCTGTACTCGGTGCGGTCGTCGGGCTCGTGGGGCGTGGGCGACCTCGCCGACCTTGCCGATCTCGGCAGCTGGGCGGCACTCGAGCAGGGGGCGGCCTTCCTGCTCGTCAATCCGCTGCACGCCTCGTCGCCACTCACCCCGATGGCGCCCTCGCCCTATCTTCCCGTCGCGCGGCGCTTCTTCGCCCCCTGGTACCTGCGGGTCGAGGACATCCCTGAGTTCGATGACCTCGCGCGCGTCGACGAGGAGGCCGTCGAGGCGCTGGCTCTTCCGCTGCGCGCGCTCGACACCGACCCGGCGCTGCTCGACCGCGACGCCGCGTGGGAGGCCAAGCGTGCCGCCCTCGAGTTGATCCGCAGGGTGTCGCGTACCACTGAGCGCGAGGCTGAATTCGCGGCGTATCGCGCCCACGAGGGCCCCGGCCTGACCGACTTCGCTGTGTGGTGCGCGCTGGTCGAGGAGAACGGCTTCGGCGACGGTGAGTGGCCCGAGGAATTGCGACACCCGGGCGGCGTCGCCGTGGCCGAGGCAGCGACGCGGCTCTCTGACCGGGTGGAATTCCACATCTGGCTGCAGTGGTTGGTCGACCAGCAACTGTCGGAGGCGAAACGAGCGCTCGAGGAGGCAGGAATGCCCCTGGGGGTCATCCACGACCTCGCGGTGGGTGTGCACCCCGAGGGCGCCGACGCGTGGGCCTTGCAGGACGTGCTCGCACAGGGCATCGAGGTGGGCTGCCCGCCCGATATGTACAACCAGGTGGGTCAGAACTGGTCGCAGCCGCCGTGGCATCCGTGGGCCCTCGCTGACGCGGGGTTCGTACCCTTCCGAGACATGCTGCGCACGATCCTCAGGCACGCCGGGGGCATCCGCGTCGACCACATGCTGGGTTTGTTCCGGCTGTGGTGGATTCCGGCGGGCCGACCTCCCTACGAGGGCACCTACGTCACCTACGACCACGAGGCGCTGGTCGGCATCCTCTGCCTCGAGGCGCAGCGCGCGGGCGCACTCGTGATCGGCGAAGACCTCGGAACGGTTGAGCCGTGGGTGCAGGAGTTTCTCGCCTCGCGCGGGGTGCTCGGAACGTCCATCCTGTGGTTTGAGCGTCGGCCCGACGGGTCGATTATCGAGCCCAAGGAGTGGCGCTCGGCCTGCCTGTCGTCGGTGTCGGTGCACGATCTTCCGCCAACCGCCGGCTACATCGAGGGCGTGCACGTCGACCTGCGTGAACGACTCGGTCTGCTGAGCAGGCCGGTTGAGGAAGAGCGTGCTGCGCACGACGCCGAGATCGCCGAGTGGCGCGACCTGCTGGTGGCGCGGGGGCTGCTTGAACCAGGGGTCCTCAACGGCATCAATGACGTCGACGCCATGGTCGTGGCGCTCCACCGCTGCCTGGCGCTGTCGCCGTCGCTGCTGCAGGGCGTGGCTCTGGTCGACCTCGTGGGCGACGTCGTGCCGCAGAATCAGCCGGGTACCGACCAGGAGCACCCGAACTGGCGGATTCCGCTGCGTGACCGCTCGGGCCGGCCGGTGCAGATCGACGACCTCCGCAGCGACCCCCTGCTGCGGGCACGGGTTGCCCGGATCATCGACGCGGTGCGTCGGTAGGGTGACGAGGTGATGGAAACCACGACCACCGCCCTCTCCACCGCCGACTGGCTGGTGCGATTCATGCTGCTGCCTGCCGCGGTCATCGCCGTGATCTGGTTCCTGTGGGCGCTGCCCCAGTGGCTGCGGCGCAGTTCGTTCCGTCCGGGCGAGCCCTGGGTGGGCGAGCCGCTCTGGGTGGGAGCCCCGCGCGAACTTGCTGCCGCGGGTCGCGTGGCCATCGCGGGCTCGGGCGAACTGAGCCTGTCCGACACACCCGACGACCGAGGAGGCGCAAGTGCTCGCTGGTGACTCACTGACCACCGACGACGTCGAGCGCATCGAGGTCACGGTGGCGCGCGAGCGTGCCCGCTGCGGCGTCGACTTCAGCGTGTACGTGGGTGCCCTCGAGCAGGGGCGCGACACCGCGCTCGCTCTGCACGCCGAGTTGGGCGAGGCCGCCGACGATGCCGTGCTGGTCGCGGTCGACCCGGGGGCCCGCTCCACCGAAATCGTTACCGGCGCGAAGGCCCGTCGCTGGGTCGACGACCGCGCGTGCGCCCTCGCGGCCCTGGCGATGATCTCGTCGCTCTCGGGTGGCGACCTCGTGGGGGGTATCTGTCACGGACTCACCACCCTGGGCGACCAGGCGCGGCACCCCCAAGCACTGCACACCGACCAGCCGTAGTTGCACGACCAGCCGCAGTTAGTCCTCGTCGGCCAGGCGCGCCCGCAGTGCGCGGCTGACGCCGTCGGCGCCCTCGGCCACCAGACGCCGCGCGCCGAAGGAGAGGCTGGGGTTCTCGTCGAGGAATCGCTCGGTGCGCTCAACCGTGGCGGCATCGACCAGTAGCGCCGGGTAGAGGCCCTGCACGATCGACTGGGCGACCTCGCTCGTGCGCCCCGCCCACACGCCGGGTACGGCGTCGAAGTACCTCTCGGTGAACTGTGCCTGC
>WLOZ01000074.1 GCA_009699025.1 Actinomycetota bacterium | reverse complement strand
GAGGCGGGGCGAAGCGATCGGTCATCGCAGACACGAGCTCGAACGGATCGGGCATGCTGTCGAGGAGTTGCATCACCCTCTCGCGGTGCTGCAGGCTCACCGGTTCAATGCCACCGAAGAAGCCGAAGGTAGCGTCGCCGACGGGCAAAACGAGCGACACGAACAGCATGCCCACGTACGAATCGCGAGATCCCAGTACCTCGGGCACGAACACTCGCTCGCCATCGAGAACGTTGCGCACGAGCAGGCCTTCGTCACGGTGCACTTCCTCAACCTCATAGAGGCCTCGGTCAACCTCATTCCAACTTCGCAGCAACTCCAACTCGTCGGCCGGCAAGAGCGGCCCTCGCGTGTAGGCGTACTCGTCTAGAACTTCGCCCTCGATGAACATCGCGCTGAGCAACAGCGGATCTGACAGGGCCTCGAACATCTCGCGGTCGCCGCCGTAGCGGCTGCGCTCGGCGGCTAGCTCAAAGATCTCTGATCGCCAGGGGCCATCCTGCACAAAAGCCATGGCCTTGTGCCAGAGCCACGATGCTCGCGTCGTGAGGGGCAGGGGCTCGGCGCCGCGATGGCACTGCTTGAGTTTGCGGCCGGAGCCGCACCAGCAGGGGTCGTTGCGCTGAAGCGACACCACATTGCCCGGACGGTACTTCACGAGCATCCGATACAAGCCATCGTCGGGACTGACGCCGGCCCGGTCGAGCAGACTCAGCGCTCGGTCGGCATCACCGCGGTCGTTAGCCAGTGCGGCGAGCCATTCCAGCGCCGGAACCCACTGCGGGTCGAATGCCAAGGCGCGCTCGAACGCTGTCTCGGCGTCGAGGCCCGAGCCCATTCGGTCGGCCACCCTCCCCCGCAGGTACTCAACAGCAACTCTGGCGCGGTGGGGTACGACCGGTGACATCGCCTCGACGAGCAACTGCAGGCCGAAAACCGACGGCTCGTCGACGTCGCCGCCAAGGCAGAGCGCCACCACTGCCTCAGTCAGCTCGGCCTGGCCCAACCTGCCCAGCAGGTCCCGATAAGGCAGCATCTCGTTGTGCATGGTCTCGATGATCACGGGCGACTGGGCGGTGAGGTAGTCGATATCGATGCCGCTGGAGTCGCGACGAAAGGCTTGTCCGAGTGAGACAGAGATGAGGTCTTGCACCTCGTCGTGCCACGTACCGATACGAACGAGTGTGTCTCGCTCGTCGGGCGTGAGGCCGAACGTCTTGGCCAAGCTGGTGACGGATGCCTCGAGGCGCGCACCTGCGTCGTCGATTTCACGGTCGTCGGAGGCCACTGGCCGCGCTCCCTTCAGCGCCTGAGATGGTACACAGTACCGAAGCCACACTCAGCAGTGTGGCCACGGTACTGCGGTGAATGGAGCTACACCATCTGCCATGTCCACGGCGCACCGGTGGTCCTTCGCACGACCTTCTTCATCTCGAGCCACTCCAGGTGAGCAAGTGCCTCTCCCACGGCGGCCCGCCTCATATCCGACGTGAGACTGTCGAATGGTCGCGACCAGGGAAGTTGCTGTGCAACCCTCCACGTCGTGAGGCCCGGATCTGCGGCAACTGTGGTGGCGGTCTCGATCAGGCGGGCGTCATGGTGTTCGAGAAGTGCGTTGACGCGGCCGTCGAGATCACGCAATGGCCACTCGTGTGCTGGAAGCACCCAATCGACCTCAAGGCCGAGAAGCAGTCGCAGCGAGGCGAGGTAAGCAGCCAATGGATAGGGGGGCTGCCCTGGCCGTCGAGACACGTTGGGCGTGACGCGAGGAAGAACGTGGTCGCCGGTCAGAATATGACGGCGCTTTTCATCGAAGAGGCAGATATGGCCAGGGGAATGACCGGGGGTGCCAATCACCCGAAGGGAGGGGTCAATGTCGACCAACACTTCCCCGTCTGTCATCAGTCGATCCGGTGAGGGCATATCCAGGTAGGTCACGGCCTCGACCATGTCCTCAGTGACAGCCAACACCTCATCTGGAGGAGCTCCGCACTCGGTGAGAAAGCGGCGGTAGCTGCTCAGGAAATCCGCCAGCTGTGTGGTTGACGTGGGAACCAAGAGTGCGTCGCGCTCATGGAGGCAGATTCGTGCTCCGGATTCCTGCCGGATGGGTCCAGCCAGACCCAGGTGATCCGGATGGGCATGCGTCACCACCACCGCTTGCACGTCACGAACGCCGTAACCAATCTGCGCAAGTCCGTTCTCGAGAGACGCCCAACTTTGGGGGGTGTTCCAACCAGCATCGACCAGCACGATTCCCTGGGGAACCTCGCGCACGTAGCACACGACATAGCGCAAGCCCTCCAGTGGAAGGGGAAGCTTCAGGGCCCACAGCCCGCTATCGATCTGGGCGGGGGTGGAGTCGACATCCCGAGACTTGGACGTGATGGGCCATTCTTCGGCCAGCCGGCTGAGAGCCTCTGCTGAGCGATTAGGAGCGTTCACGTGACCGATGGGCGACGAGCAAATCACCCGCATGTCGAATGTGCAGGCTCATGGCCTCGCGGGCTTCCTCTTCATCTCCGCGTTCCATCGCTCGAAGAATTGCTGAGTGATCATGCACCGATGCGGCGGGCCATCCCTCAATGGTGCCGAAGAAGCTTCGAGGCACGTATTTCGCGGCGGTCCCGATGAACCACGCGACTTTCGGAGAGTCGGCGCACAGGTTCACGAGGCGATGGAACTCGTAGTTGGCCGCGTCGACGCGATTCGCGTCTTCCTCCTTCAAGCCATCATTGATCTCATCCTGAATCTCACGTAGCTGCGCGATGTGCTCGGCACTGATCCTCCGCGCAGACCGGGCCGCGAGTTCTCCTGCCAAGATGCTTTGCACCCAGAAGACATCGCGCACATCATTGCTCGACAGTTCAGCAACAGCGAAGCCTCGGCGAGGTTCGAGTCTCAAGAAGCCCTCACCCCGGAGAATGAGCAGGGCTTCCCTGACCGGAGTGATGCTGATGTCGAGTGAGTCGGCGATGCTCTCGGCTCGGATGAACGTTCCGACCGGGAGTTCACCCGCAATGATCGAGTCGCGCAGGTAGTCCGCCGCTTCATCACTGAGTTGTTGACGCCGCCGCTGCCTCACGTGTCACCCCTTCCAGCGTTCCAACGACGTGAAGCCGCGGACTGACTCCACTGTCGGATATATTGTATTAGATTAGAGGTGAACGCCACTCGGCAGGAGACACAGTATGACAATACGGGAGCGGAATGCCGTCATCGTGGCGGCCTCGAGATCTGCGGTGACTCGAGCCTCCAAGGGTGCCTTTGCCTCCACACGACCCGACGATCTCGCTGCTGCCGTGTGCGCGCAACTTTTGTCGGACTGCGGAAATCCACCGGTCGACGAGGTACTCGTGGGCTGCGGCTACCCCTGGGGGGAACAGGGGTACAACGTGGCTCGCGCCATCACCCTGCTTGCTGGTCTGCCAGTGTCGACGGCAGCCGCTACCGTCTCGCGCCTTTGCGCTTCGTCGCTACAGGCGCTACGCATGGCACACCACGCTATCGCCATGGGGGAGTGTGAAAGCGTCCTCGTTGCGGGGGTGGAGTCGTTCTCTCGCGTCGGTCGAGACAGGCACCTCGCCGAGCCCAACCCTCGGCTCGCAGCGGAGGCTGACCTCGGCATCGACTACTACCTGCCGATGGTCGAAACTGCCGAAAGAGTGGCGCGTGACTACGGGGTGTCGCGAGTAGACATGGATCTCTTCGCGCAACGAAGTCAGGAGCGCGCACTCAGCGCCTACCAATCAGGATTCTTTGGCCGCGAGATTGTGCCGCTGATCAATGCTGACGGCGTAGTGATCGATCGTGATGAGGGGCCGCGCGCCACCTCCACGCTGGAGAAACTCAGCCAGCTCGAACCTGTGGTGGGCGGCCTGGTTACCGCTGGCAATGCGTGCCCACTCAACGACGGGGCAGTCGCCCTCCTCGTCATGTCGCCAGATGCCGCAGCTGCCCACGGCGCTCGCCCGCGCGCTCGGATTCTGGGTTCAAGCGTTGCTGGCGTCAGCCCGGAGTTGATGGGCATTGGCCCCATTCCCGCGGTCAACATGCTGCTTTCGCGTCTGGGAATGGCCATCGCCGACATTGATCTGGTCGAGGTGAATGAAGCGTTCGCAGCGCAGGTGATTCCTTCTGTGCGTGGCTTCGGCATGGACTCCGATGATCCGCGACTGAACGCGCGAGGCGGCGCTATCGCTATTGGCCATCCCTTTGGAATGACCGGTGGACGGCTCGTGACAACTCTGATCAATGGACTTGAGCACGATGACAAGGAAGTGGGACTCGTGACCCTCTGCGTCGGAGGCGGGCAGGGCCAAGCGATGCTCATCGAGCGGATCCGGTCTTAGCGCCGATCCTCGATCCGATCAACAACCCGATCAGCATGGTCGAGAAGTTCGGCGCGAAACTGCGGGTGAGCAATCACCGCGAGAGCGTGAGCTCGCTCGCGTAAGCCCAGGCCGTTGACCTGCGCTGAGCCCCACTCAGTAATCACGAGTGACACGTCGCTCGCTGGTACGGTGGTGAGTTCGACAGGTTGCGGAACAATTCGCGAGACGCGATCGGTGTGGGCCGTTGAGGGGAGAACGAACACTGACTGTCCCCCCGGAGACCTCACCGCCGCTGCTGCAAAGTCGGGCGCCCCACCCATGGCCCCAACGTACCGACCCCCAGCCATCTCAGTATTGATGTTTCCGGCGAGGTCCACCTGCACCGCCGCGTTGATGCTGTGGAACCCGACGAGCCCGACGAGAGACTCGCTGTGGGTAGCTTCGACTCGTTCAAGCAGCACATTCCCGCGAGACGCCCACTCGCGCACCTCACTTCCGCCGAAGAGAGCGGTGGCGATGGCGGGGTGATCGGTGTCGAGGACACCGCATGCCCACAACTGCGCGGCAACCGTCGATAGTGATCCACTGCGAACCCGCAGCCCGCGCCGCGGCCGAAGCCCTGCAAGTGCGTTGTCGATAATTCGACCCAGCCCCAGCTGAACAACCGCGCCGTCTGGCACGGTGCGCTCGACGATGGAGGCCAGGGGCCCGGAAGTGTCGCCGAGAGGTGGCGCAGTGACATCAACGTCGGAGCTGGAAGCGCGCTCCACGACCTCCATCACCTCCACGACATCCGCGGCCACGGCGCATGTTGTGGTCACCCACGGTGCAGCCTCGTCGACTTCCACCAGCGTGGTGCGCGCCTTGTCGATGGCGGCCGGCAAGTACTCGGCCGTCATCGACAGGGAATGTAGGCCGTTCCGCGGCGGAGATACCTTCGCAAGAACGACGATGTCTCTGCCGTCAAGGAACTGCGGGATCTGGCTGTAGGGGAGCCGGACGATGACATCGCGGCGCTCAGCACGGGGCGGCTGCCCAAACCAACCGAATCGCAGAACGGTGGTTCCAGGGCACCCGTGCTCATCCCAATCAGCACCTCCGTGAATCCCGAACACGACCTCAACCGCGCTGAGAGTGCAGCAGATTTCGCGCAGTGCTCTCACAAGCGTCCGCGGCTCGCCCTCCCCTCCGCCCACCACGATCGTGGTTCCTGAGGTCAGCGCGAGCTGAAGGCGCCGGGCTGTGCTCGGTCTAGACATATTGAGTGCATTATATATAGATTGCCTCCATGACTGGAACGGAAGACGTGCTCGAGCAGCTCTCGGAGGACGAGGCCGACTTCGTTCGGGTCGTCCGACGATTTGTCGATCAGGACGTGATTCCCGAAGTCCACGACATCGAAGCTCGCAATGAGTACCCCGCGGCCTTCATCGACACGATGAAGAAGCTCGGCGTGTACGGCATGCAGATCCCCGCCGACTACAGCGATTCCACCTCGTCAACCGCGTGCTTCGCCCTCGTCACGGAGGAGCTGGCACGCGGCTGGATGAGCCTGGCCGGCGCGGTCGGTGGACACGCCGTGATGGGGTTCATCATCAACGCCTTCGGCACCGAAGAGCAACGCGATCGGCTCCTTCCCGCGATGTCTACCGGCGAGTTGAGGGCCGCGATGGCGCTCACTGAGCCCCAGGGGGGCTCTGATCTTCAGGCCATCCGAACCGTGGCGAAGCAGGTTGAGGGGGGCTATCTGCTCAACGGCACCAAGATGTGGATTACCAACGCCAGGCACGCGGGAGTGCTGGGAGTTCTGTGCAAGACGGACCCTGCAGCAGACCCGCGCCATCGTGGAATCAGCATTCTCCTCGTGCCGTCAGACACGCAGGGAGTCTCCATCCCTCGAGATCTGCCGAAGTTGGGGTATCGGGGTGTCGAAAGCTGCGAAGTGGTGTTCGACAACGCCTTCGTGCCTGCCGAGCATCTCCTCGGCCCAGAAGAGGGCCACGGGTTCTCACAAATGATGAGGGGCTTGGAGGTCGGGCGGATTCAGGTGGCCGCGCGATCGGTCGGCGTTGCCCAGGCGGCCCTCGATGCGAGCGTCCGCTACTCGGCCACGCGCGAGACCTTCGGGGTTCCGATCTGGCAGCACCAATCAATCGGCAACTACCTCGCCGACATGGCCACGCAGGTTCTGGCGGCCAGAGTCACGGTGATGCATGCCGCCCGGAAGTTTGACCGCGGCGAGCGCTGCGACCTTGAGGCAGGGATCGCCAAAGTCTTCGCGTCGGAATCAGGGCTGAGGGTGGCCGAGATGGCCCTGAGACTCCACGGAAGTGCGGGCTATTCCACCGAGTACGACGTGGAGAGGTACTTCAGAGACGCGCCTCTGATGATCATCGGGGAAGGAACGAACGAGATACAACGCAACCTGATCGCCCGCCGATTAATGCAGGCAGCACCGAAGCGAGACAACTAACTAACGCTAAACCTCGTTAGAAATTTTCAATATCATATATCGTGCCCACCAGTGCTTCCACCGTAATTCCAACCTGTGAGAGGGGTTCCAATGACAAGACAGCGACCCGGGGCGTCAGCGCTCCGCCGCTCTGCACTGCTGATGGGAGTGGGGGCAACAGCGATCGCCCTAGCAGCCTGCGGTTCATCAGGGGGAGGTGCGGCCAGCAGTTCGGCCGCTATCACACCCACCAGCGCGTCTGCCTCTGCCGCAGAGTCGTCGGCTGCCGCGCTGCCCGCGATTCCGACCAAGAAGATCGCGTACGTTGAGATTTTCCTCCAGGCCCCCATCGAGGCGCGAATCAATGCCTCGTTCGTAGCGGCAGCCGAGGCTGTTGGCTGGGAGGTGACCACGACCGATGTGGCTGCCGACCCGCAGAAAGCAAACGACGCAATCAACTCGGCGATTCTCCAGAAGTACGACGCCATCGTGCTTGGCTCCGTGGAACCGTCGCTCGTTCAAGAGTCGTTGAAGAAGGCCAAGGAAGCCAACATCCCCATCATCGCGATTGCCGGAGAGTCTCGGCATGACCTCGACAGCCTTCTGTCGGCTGTGTACACGGAGAACGACACGAAGCTCAGCGAGCCCCTCGGCGCAGAGCTGTGCGCGAACGTCAAGCCTGGATCGGAAGTTGCGATCATCAGGTTCAACCTGTTCTTCAGCGGCCAGATACGTGGCGACACGATGAAGGCAGCGGCCGAGAAGTGCGGACTCAAGGTTGTTGCTGAGCCTGAGGCGGAGCAGACTCTTACCGACTCTCAGGCGAAGACCTCGGCCATCATCAACCAGTTCCCGAACCTCGCGGCCGTCATTCCGGTGTACGACACCTTCACCGCCGGCGCCGTCGCTGCAATCAAGGCAGCCAGCAAGACCGATCAGATCTCGGTGTACAGCTACTACGCCGACGCCATCAACAACCCGCTGATG
>WLOZ01000073.1 GCA_009699025.1 Actinomycetota bacterium | reverse complement strand
GTGGAGTTTTCGACCCCCGCATTCCGTCGATGGTCGAGGTGACCTGCGAGGCGATGGCCCGCGGCGGCATGTATGACCAGCTCGGCGGCGGGTTCGCGCGCTACTCGGTCGACGGCCAGTGGGTGGTGCCGCACTTCGAAAAAATGCTCTACGACAACGCGCTGCTGCTGCGCGTGTACCTGCACTGGTGGCGCTCGAGCGCCTCTCCGCTGGCCGAGCGGGTGGTGCGCGAGACCGCCGAGTTCCTGCTGCGCGACCTGCTGACCGATGAGGGAGGGTTCGCCTCGGCGCTCGATGCCGACAGCCCGCTCGAGCCAGGCGGGCACGCGCATGAGGGCGCCTTCTACGCCTACACGCCGGCGCAGCTGGTGGAGGCGCTCGGTGTAGACGACGGCGAGTGGGCGGCCGAGCTGCTGCAGGTCACCGACACTGGCACCTTCGAGCACGGCAGTTCGGTGCTGCAACTGCGACGCGACCCCGATGATGCCGAGCGGTGGGCCTCGCTGCGCGACACGCTGTTCCAGCACCGGGCCGCGCGCCCGGCCCCCGGTCGCGACGACAAGGTGGTGGCCGCCTGGAACGGCCTGGCCATCGCGGCGCTGGCCGAGGCTGGTGCGCTGCTGGGTGAGGCGGCGTGGGTCGAGGCCGCCATCGGCGCTGCCGATCTGCTTATCAGCGTGCACCTGGGCGGGGCCGACACCGGCGACGGAACGCTGGGCGACCGACTCGTGCGGGTGTCGCGCGGAGGGCTGCCCGGCGCCCATGCGCCCGGCAACCTCGACGACTACGCCGATGTAGCCGAGGGATTCCTGTCGCTCTACTCGGTGACCGGCGACGACGAGTGGCTCGCCTTTGCCGGAATCCTGCTCGACGTTGTGCTCGAGCACTTCGCCGACCCTGAGTCGGGCGGCTTCTTCGATACCGCCGACGACGCACCTCCAGTGAGCACCGCGCTGAGGCGCCCCCAGGACCCCAGCGACAACGCGACCCCGTCGGGCTGGACCGCCGCCGCTGGAGCGCTGCTCACCTACGCCGCGCTCACCGGCTCGGCCCCGCACCGCGAGGCGGCGCAGGCCGCGCTCGGAGTGGTGGGCGCTCTGGCGGGGCGTGCCCCGCGGTTTGCCGGCTGGGGACTCGCGGTGGCCGAGGCGCTACTCGACGGCCCCCGCGAGATCGCGGTGGTGGGCGATCCCGACGACGAACTCACGCGCGCGCTGCGCCGGGTGGCCCTCATGTCGAATGCGCCCGGGGCCGTGGTGGCTGTAGGCGACGGCGACGAGTCTCCGGTGGGCCTGCTGCGCGACCGACCTCTGCGCAACGGAAAGGCTGCGGCCTATGTGTGCCGCCAGTTCACCTGCGCGGCTCCCACGTCAGAACCGCGCGCCCTCGCGGCTGAGGTCGGGTCGAGGCTGGGCTAGGTAAGTCGAGCGATTCGTGCGATTCGTGTGATGTGGCGCTGTGCTGCCGTGCCAGCGGGGTAGCCTCTGAGGCATGGGATTGCGCGACCTTGTGTACCGCGTGTATTCGCGGCAGGTTGCTCGAGACATCCCTGAGGAGCGGGTCCCCCGCCATGTCGGCGTCATTCTCGATGGCAACCGACGCTGGGCGGCTGAGCAGTCGGGACCGTCGAGCACCGGGCACCGCGTGGGCGCCGAGAAGATCAAGGAGTTCCTCGGCTGGTGCGACGAGGCTGGCGTCGAGGTCGTCACCCTGTGGCTGCTATCGACCGACAACCTCGACCGCCCCGCGAGCGAAACCATCCCGCTGCTGCGCATTATCGAAAACACCGCCGCGGGCCTGGCAGGTGAGGGTCGCTGGCGCATCAACCCGGTGGGTTCACTCGATCTGCTGCCTGAGACCACCGCCCTCGCGCTTAAGCGCGCGGCCGACGACACCGCTGACGTGCAGGGGCTGCTGGTCAATGTCGCCGTGGGCTACGGCGGCCGGCGCGAGGTAGTCGACGCGGTGCGGTCGTTGCTATCGGAACACGCGAGCATGGGCACCAGCCTCGACGAACTCGCGGCTCTCCTCGACGTCGAGCACATTGCCGAGCACCTGTACACGAGGGGACAGCCCGACCCCGACCTCGTGATTCGCACGTCGGGCGAGCAGCGGCTCTCGGGGTTCCTGCTCTGGCAGAGCGCGCACTCTGAGTTCTACTTCTGTGAGGCCTACTGGCCCGACTTCCGGCAGGTCGACTTCCTGCGGGCGCTGCGCTCGTACGCCGCCCGCCAGCGGCGCTACGGGGGCTGAAGCACGGTAGTCACCCGCCCGACCCCGGCTGTTCACCGCCCGATGGGGTGACGGTGCGGCGTGGCGCGTGGGGGTGTTCCCACGACCGGGCTAGCGTGAAATCGAGGCCCCGGTTTCCCGGTGCCACCCACGAGGAGGTCATCGGTGCGCGAGGTACTTCGAGAGTCCCGACAGCGCACCTTCGTGCTCGACACCAGCGTGCTGCTCTCCGATCCTGGCGCTCTGATGCGCTTCGACGAGCACGAGGTGGTCATTCCGATCGTCGTGATCATCGAACTCGAGGCCAAGCGGACTCACCCCGAGCTCGGCTACTTCGCCCGGGCGGCGCTGCGCCACCTCGACGACCTCCGCGTCGCGTACGGTCGCCTCGACGAGGCGATGCCGGTGGGAGACCTCGGGGGAACTATTCGGGTTGAACTCAACCACGCTGATGCATCGATCCTGCCCGGTGGTTTTCAGTCCAACGACAACGACACACGCATCCTTGCGGTGGCGCGCAACCTGGCGGCTGACGGCTTCGCCGTGACGCTCGTGAGCAAGGACCTGCCCATGCGGGTGAAGGCCTCATCGATCGGCCTCGACGCCGACGAATACCGGGCCGAGATGGTGGCCGAGAGCGGCTGGACCGGAATGGTCGAGATCGACGTGCCGTCGACCGACATCGATGCCCTGTACTCAGAGGGTGTGATCGATCACGACGCGGCCCTCGACCTGCCGTGTCACACCGGCCTCGTGCTGGTGTCCGAGCGAGGACACGCGCTGGCGCGAGTCACGCCCGACAAGAGGATTCGACACGTCCGGGGCGACCGTGAGGCGTTCGGACTGCACGGTCGAAGTGCCGAGCAGCGCATCGCCCTCGATCTCCTGCTCGACCCGGACATCGGCATCGTCTCGCTGGGAGGCAGAGCCGGAACCGGCAAGAGCGCGTTGGCGCTGTGCGCCGGGCTCGAGGCAGTGCTTGAGCGGCGCCAGCACCGCAAGGTCATCGTGTTCCGACCGCTGTACGCCGTGGGCGGGCAGGACCTCGGTTTCCTGCCGGGCAGTGAGAGCGAAAAGATGTCGCCGTGGGGGCAGGCGGTGTTCGACACCCTCGGATCGGTGGCGACCAGCGAGGTGATTGACGAGATCGTCGATCGCGGCATGCTCGAGGTGCTACCGCTCACCCACATCAGAGGACGGTCGCTGCACGACGCCTTTGTCATCGTCGACGAGGCCCAGTCGCTCGAGCGCAATGTGCTGCTCACGGTGCTCTCGCGTATCGGCCGTGACTCGAGGGTGGTGCTCACGCATGACGTGGCGCAGCGCGACAACCTTCGGGTGGGCAGGCACGACGGAGTGGTCGCGGTGGCCGAGCGGCTCAAGGGTCACCCGCTCTTCGCGCACATCACGCTCACCCGCAGCGAGCGGTCGCCCATTGCTGCGCTTGTTACCGAAATGCTCGAGGACTCCGGGCTCGGCCTATAGTCGCGAACCTGATCAGTCGCAGGGGGAACTAGGGGGCTGGGGGACCGACCGGAATGGTCGTCGCCAAGGGGCGCAGCGTCTCGGCGAAGAAGTCGTTGCCTTTGTCGTCGACCACGATGAATGCCGGAAAGTCGCGCACCTCGATGCGCCACACGGCCTCCATGCCCAACTCGGGGAAGTCGAGCACCTCCACCTTGGTGATGCAGTCCTGCGCTAGCCGAGCCGCGGGCCCGCCGATCGAACCGAGGTAGAAGCCACCGTTGGCGTGGCAGGCTTTGGTCACGGCCGCGCTGCGGTTGCCCTTGGCGAGCATCACGAATGAGCCGCCGGCCTTCTGGAACTTGTCGACGTAGCTGTCCATGCGGCCAGCGGTGGTGGGCCCGAACGAGCCTGAGGCAAAGCCCGCGGGCGTCTTGGCCGGACCGGCGTAGTACACAGCGTGGTCGCGCAGGTACTCGGGCATCGGCTCACCGCGGTCGAGCATCTCGCCGATCTTCGCGTGCGCAATGTCGCGGGCCACCACGAGCGGGCCGTTGAGCGACACCCTCGTTTTCACGGGGTACTTCGACAGCTCGGCGCGAACCTCCTCCATGGGGCGGCCAAGGTCGATGCGCACGACATCGTCGTCGAGATGGTCATCGGTGATGTCGGGAAGGTAGTGCGCGGGCTCGGTCTCGAACTGCTCGAGAAAGACTCCCTCGGGAGTGATCTTCGCCAGTGCCTGGCGGTCGGCCGAGCACGACACCGCGATGGCGATGGGCACCGACGCTCCGTGGCGAGGTAGGCGTACCACGCGTACGTCGTGGCAGAAGTACTTGCCGCCGAACTGCGCGCCGATGCCAAACTCGCGGGTCATCTGCAGCACCTCGGCCTCCATGTCGAGGTCGCGGAACGCGTGGCCGGCGGGAGTTCCGTGCACAGGAAGAGAGTCGTAGTAGCGGGCGCTCGCGTACTTGGCGGTCTTGAGCGCGAACTCGGCGCTGGTACCGCCCACCACCACGGCGAGGTGGTACGGCGGGCACGCCGCCGTGCCCAGTGAGCGCAGCGTGGAGTCGAGGAAGGTGCGAAACGACGCTGGATTCAGCACCGCCTTGGTTTCTTGGAAGAGCAGGCTCTTGTTGGCCGAGCCGCCGCCCTTGGCCATAAAGAAGAGGTTGTACTCGAGCGCGTGGTCGGCCCGGGGATCGGCGGCGATCTCGATCTGCGCGGGCAGGTTGGTGCCGGTGTTGCGCTCGTCCCACATGCCGAGGGGTGCCAGCTGCGAGTAGCGCAGGTTGAGCTGCTGAAAGGCGTCGAAAACCCCGCGGCTGATCACCTCGTGGTCGTCGAAGTCGGTGAGCACGTGCTTGCCGCGCTTGCCGCTGACGATGATTGTGCCGGTGTCTTGGCACATGGGCAGCACGCCGCCAGCGGCGATGTTGGCATTCTTGAGAAGGTCGAGCGCCACGAAACGGTCGTTGGGCGACGCCTCGGGGTCGTCGAGGATGTTCCTCAGTTGCTGCAGGTGTCCGGGCCGCAGCAGGTGCTGGATATCGCGCATTGCCTCGCGAGTGAGCAGGGTGATGGCCTCGGGCGACACCGACAGAAACTCGCGGCCCGCCGCCTGCACCACCTCGACGCCGTCGGGCGTCAGGAGTCGGTACGGGGTGGTGTCGGGGCCCAGCGGAAGCAGGTCGGTGTACTCGAAGGTGGCCACGTGGCAAGCGTACCGAGGCCGCCTCTGGTTCGTCGAAGTCGACCGCGCGTGAGGGTTCAGCCTGAGCCGGACGAGCGCCACAGTGCCGTGACGGCATCGGCGCGAGGCAGCGCCGACTGAGCACCCAGGGCGGTGGTGGCCAGTGCGCCGGCCACGCAGGCGCGCTCGAGCGCCTCGGCGATCGGCAGGCCGCGTGCGAGGTCAACCACGAGGCAGCCGCAGAACGCGTCGCCGGCGCCGACCGAGTCGAGGGCTCGCACGGCGGGGGGAGTGGCTCGCGCGAGGGTGACTCCACGCTGCTGCGCGATGGCCCCCTTGCTGCCGAGGGTGACGATCACGATTCCGGTGAAGTCGGCAAGTTGATGCTCGATCGCAGCGTGTTCGCCCTCGTTGGCAATGAGCACATCGGTGCGTGAGAGCAGTTCTTCAGGAATCGCGCGTGCCGGTGCAGCGTTCAGCACCAGCAGCCCTAGGGCGCGCCGAGCGGTGTCGATGAGCACGGCGTCGGGAGCTTCCAGTAGGCATAGCGTGGCGTCGAAGTGGGTGGTGTCGTCGGGCAGCGCGTCGAGCAGGTCGTTGGCCCCGGGTGCTACCGCGATGGAGTTCTCACCCGCGTCGTCGACGCAGATGAGGGCGACTCCGGTGGCGACCCCCAGTCTGACCCGCACCCGCGAAACGTCGACTCCCTCGCCGCGCAGAGCGGCGAGGGCAAGATCGCCGAAGGCGTCGTCTCCGACCGATGCCACCAGATGGGCGAGCGCCCCCAGCCGCTGGGCCGCCACCGCCTGATTGGCCGCCTTGCCGCCCACTGACTGCGTGAAGGCGCCGCCCGAGACCGTCTCGCCGGGCGAAGGAAGGGTGGGCACACGCACCACGAGGTCGACGTTCACACCGCCCACGACACACACGGTGGTGCGGCGCGATACCGCGGTCACTGGATGAGCCTCCGCTCGAGCCGACGCACGGCGAGCACGCGCATAATCGCGGCGAAGATGATGAGCGCAATCACGTGCCACAGATCGGCCAGTGGCTGCCAGCCGAACACGGCATCGCGTACCAGCTGCACGCAGTGGTAGAGCGGGTTGAGTTGCGACAGGGTCTGCACCCAGGTGGGCAGGCCGGAGATGGGGAAGAACGTGCCCGCCACGAGAAACAGGGGAGTGATCAGCGCGCTGGTGACGTAGTTGAATGAGTCGATGCTGGGCACCACACCGCTGAGCCACTGGCCCATGAGGGCGAACCCGAGCCCGGTGAGAAAGGCGATGAGTGGCACGGCGAGCATGCCCCACGAGGGTGTGAGCCCAAAGCACATCGCCACCAGCAGTGGCGCGCAGCCATACACGCCGGCCTTGGCCGCGATCCAGAGTGCCTCTGCTGTGATGAGCTCGCCGACATCGACCGGTGTGGCGAGGATGCCGTCGTAGGTCTTCTGGTACACCCGCTTGATGTAGGTGTTGAACATGCCGGCGAACACGCTGGCGAATAGCACCGCGGTGGCCACCGACCCGGTTCCGACGAACTCGATGTACGAGTACCCGTTGATCGAGGTGATGAGGGCGCCGAGACCGAAGCCGAAGGCGAGCAGGTACACGGTGGGTTCAACGATGGAGGCGAAGGTGGTCGACCCCCAGTAGCGGCGGAAGACCGTGAGCTCGCGGGTCCACACGCCCACGTACGGTGCGAGTTCCATCAGTCGAGCACCTCCCCGGTCAGCAGCACGAACACGTCCTCAAGGTTGGCCGCCCGGCGGTTGCCGTAGCCGAGCGCGTCGCTCACCGACGTGGGAAGCAGTTCGGCACGCAGTACCGACACCGATGGTCCCGTGCGGCGGGTCGACAGCCCGGTGGGAGCCACCAGTGCCTCGACCTGGGCGAGGCGGTCTGGTGGGCCGAAGTACTCGACCGCCTCCGACCCCGCATGCTCGGCCAGGAGGTCGAGGGGTGATCCGCGGGCGATGATGCGCCCGTGGTTCACGATGGCGACGTCGTCGGCGAGCCGCTCGGCCTCCTCGATGTAGTGCGTCGACATCAGCACGGTCACGCCCTCGTTGCGAAGGCGGTCGATGACCAGCCAGATGTCGGCCCGCACCTGGGGGTCGAGCCCCACCGTGGGTTCGTCGAGCAGCACGAGCCGGGGCGAGTGCACCAGGGCGCGCGCGATGAGTAGTCGTCGGCGCATACCTCCCGAGAGGGTGCCCACCCGGTCGTCGGCACGGTCGGTGAGCTGGGCGGCGTCGAGGGCGCTGGCGACGGCGGCTGCGCGCTCACGCCGCGGAACTCGCTGCAGGGTGGCCCACACGCCTAGGTTCTGTCCGGCCGTGAGCTCCTCGTCGAGGTTGTCGGCCTGTGGCACCACGCCCATCAG
>WLOZ01000072.1 GCA_009699025.1 Actinomycetota bacterium | reverse complement strand
TGAGCCCGAGCGCAGCGAAGGGCTGAGACGTCTCGGGGTTAGCCTCGGCATTGGCGACGGTGTCGACGTTCATCGGGTGGCCCCCGATGCCACGAGCGAGCCAAGCACCGAGGCGAAGAAGGCAAGGCCGTCGGTGGTGGGGCCCGTGAGCGCCTCGACCGCGTGCTCCGGGTGCGGCATCAGCCCCACGACGTTGCCAGCCTCGTTACTGATTCCAGCGATGTCGCGCCGACTTCCGTTGGGGTTGACCTCGAGGTACCGGGCCACGACCCGGCCCTCGGCCTCGAGTGCATCAAGCGTGCGCTCGTCGGCCACGTAGCTACCCTCACCGTTCTTGAGCGGCACGACGATTTCCTGGCCCTCGGTGAACTCGCTTGTCCATGCGGTGCTGGTGCTTTCGATGCGCAGGCGCTGGTCGCGACAGATGAAGTGCAGCGAGTCGTTGCGGGTCAGCGCCCCCGGAAGCAGGTGGGACTCACACAGGATTTGAAACCCATTGCAGATTCCGAGCACGGGCATGCCCCCTCGCGCTGCGTCGACGAGCGGGCCCATGACCGGCGAGAACCGCGCGATCGCCCCACAGCGCAGATAGTCGCCGTACGAGAAACCGCCTGGAAGCACCACGGCATCGACCCCGTGCAGGGTGGCGTCGCCATGCCACAGCGACACCGACTCGCCACCGGCGAGTCGCACTGCTCGGGCCGCATCGCGATCGTCGAGGGATCCGGGAAAAGTCACCACGCCAATGCGAGGTGCCATCAGCCAGCGTCCTCGACGCTGAGCGAGTAGTCCTCGATGACCGGGTTGCTCAGCAGCGTGGCCGCAAGTTCCTCGAGTTGGGCCCTTCGGGTGTCGTCGAGCGCCCCGTCGAGATCGATCACGAACTGCTTGCCCTGGCGCACCGATGTCACCCCAGCGAGCCCGAGTCGGCCCAGGGCGCCTTGAACGGCCTGCCCCTGGGGGTCGAGAATCTCGGGCTTGAGGGTGACGTCGACGACGACGCGGGCCACGGGCACTCCGATGGGTCAACGGGGAAGAGCGGACTTGGCTGGGTGACAGCAGTCTATCCGCCTCCCCGCATTGCGTCGGGGGCACCCAAGCACGCACCTATCGCGCAAACCGCACCCAGCGCTAGTCAGACCTCGTAGACAGCCTGTGCGCGCGTCATGAACTCCAGATCCCACACCCCGTGCTCAGGCGATGCCGTGCCCAGACGCCTTCCACCCGATGAAGGGCGCGTCGGCGTGGATCGCGGGTGCCTGCGATCCCCCCTAGACGATGCCAACGTCCGCGCCCGCGAGAACCCGGCTCCGCGCGAGCTCGTCGTGGGTGTTCATCGGCTCGAACGCGGGCCAGGCCAAGGTGTCGGGCTGGGTGTTCAATGCGCGCGCCAACCCCGAGGGATTCGTCGAGGTCGACGGCCAGCACTTTCGGGCACAGTTCGTCAAGGCAACCGACGGCGACCGCGACGAGTTGTACGCCCGTCTCGTCAGCATCTGGAAGGCCTACGCCCTGTACGAGCAGAACGCCGAGCGCTACATCCCCGTATTCAGGGCGATTGTTGCCGAGGCGGTGCTGGCTTCAGCCCTGCCGTCGATGGGCTAGCCGACTGCCTCAGCGCTCAGGCCAGGCTGCCCACGCCGACTCGACCATCTCGACCAGGTCGCGGCCGGCGGTAAAGCCGAGCACGTTCTCGATGTGATCGACCCGGGCCACGACCTCCGCAGGATCACCCTTTCGGCGGGCGACCACCACCGGCTCGACGGCCGATCCGGTGACCTCCGCCACGACAGACAGCACCTCGCGCACCGACGAGCCCACGCCGCGCCCGACGTTGAACACGGAGGCCGCCTGCGTGCCCGCGCAGTGAGCGACCGCTACCGCGTGCGCCTCAGCGAGATCGACCACGTGAACGTAATCGCGGATGCAGGTGCCGTCGGGAGTGGGGTAGTCGTCGCCGAAGATGCGCGGGGCCTGCCCCGACGTGATGGCACGCAGAGCCAGCGGCACCAGGTTGAACGCGCCGAAGTCGCCGATGTCTACCGACCCGGCACCCACCACGTTGAAGTAGCGCAAGGAGGTGAACGAGAGACCGTGGGCGACGGCCGCATCGGCCATCAGCCACTCGCCGATGACCTTGGTCTGGCCGTAGGGCGATTCAGGGCGCAGGGCGGCTGCCTCATCGACAGGGTTCTCAAGTGGGGTGCCATAGACGGAGGCCGACGACGAGTACACCAGTTGGCGCACGTCGCAGGCATCCATCGCCTCGAGCAGGGCGAGCAGGCCATCGACGTTCTGGCGGTAGTAGTGCAGCGGCCGCTCGACCGACTCGCCGACCGCCTTCTTGGCAGCGAGGTGAACCACGCCATCGATCGCATGGGCTCGCAGGGCGCCTTCGACAGCTTCGCGGTCGCTGACATCGGCGCGCACCAACGTCACACCGGCAGGCACCACGGACTCACGACCGGTCGACAGGTCGTCGAGCACCACCACGTCGTGGCCGTCGGCGAGCAGCGCGCGCACCACGTGCGCCCCGATGTAGCCCGCTCCCCCGGTGACCAGCAGCGTCATCGGAACTGAAGTCCGGTCAGCCGCTCGTACGCCTCAACGTACTTGGCTCGGGTGCGCTCGATCACGTCGTCGGGCAGCGGCGGCGGCGGCTCGCTTCCGTGGCGGTTCCACCCCGATTCAGGCGAAGTCAGCCAGTCGCGCACGAACTGCTTGTCGAACGATGGCTGGGCGCCACCAGGCGCGTAGGTTTCGGCGGGCCAGTAGCGCGAGGAGTCGGGGGTGAGCACCTCATCGGCCAGCACGAGCTGGCCCTCGAGTGCCGACCCGACCGGCCCTCGACCGAACTCGAACTTGGTGTCGGCCACGATCAGCCCGCGCTCGCGCGCGATCGCATCGGCCCGCGCGTAGGCCGCCAGGGTCAGGTCACGCAACTCGTTGGCCGTCTGCTCGCCCACCGTGCGCACGACGTGCGCGAAGTCGACGTTCTCGTCGTGCTCGCCGAGGTCGGCCTTGGTGGCCGGGGTGAAGATCGGCTCGGGCAGCCTGCTTCCGTCGACGAGACCAGCAGGCAGGGCCACTCCGCACACCGCACCCGTGGCGGCGTAGTCGGCGAGCCCCGACCCGGTGAGGTAGCCCCGCCCCACGCACTCGACAGGAACCATGTCGAGCCGCTCGCACACCATGGCCCGGCCGGCCACGCTGGGAGGCACGTCGTACGACACCACGTGGTGGGGCACGAGGTCGACCAGGCGCTCGAACCACCACTGCGACATCGCGGTGAGAATGCGGCCCTTGTCAGGAATGGTTGAAGGTAGCACCCAGTCGAACGCCGAGATGCGATCGCTGGCCACGAACAGGAGTTGACCGTTGGGCGTGGAGTAGAGGTCGCGCACCTTGCCCGAATAGAGGTGGGCGTACTCGAGGGGCAGCCCGAAGTCAGTGGCCTCAGGGGTGCCGGTCACAGAATGTCTCCGGGCCAGTACGAGGCCCCCTCGGGGTAGCGAACAGCCACCTCCTCGACGGCGGCCACCACCCGGGCCACCTGCGACCGCGCGGCACCGGTGAAATCCATGGGCTCGGACACCAGCGCCCCGAGGTCATCGCGCGTCAGCCCAAGCCGCTCGTCGTCGGCAAGCCGCTCGAGAAGGTCGTTCTCGGCGCCGCGCTGCTCGCGCATTGCCACCGCGACCGCAACCGCGTGCTCCTTGATCACCTCGTGGGCGGTCTCGCGGCCAATGCCTGCCTTGACCGCAGCCATCATGACCTTGGTGGTAGCCAGGAAGGGCAGATACCGATCGAGCTCGCGGGCGATGACCTCGGGGAAGGCGCCGAAGTCGCCGAGCACGGTGAGGAACGTCTCGAGCTGTCCGTCGACGGCAAAGAAGGCATCGGGAAGGGCGACGCGACGCACCACCGAGCAGCTGACGTCGCCCTCGTTCCACTGGTCGCCGGCGAGCTCACCCACCATCGACAGGTGCCCGCGCAGAATGATGGAAAAGCCGTTGATGCGCTCGCACGACCGGGTGTTCATCTTGTGCGGCATCGCGCTGGAGCCCACCTGGCCAGCTTTGAAGCCCTCGGTGACGAGCTCAAGCCCGGCCATCAGCCGAATCGTGGTGGCGAGGCTGCTGGGTGCGGCAGCGAGCTGAACGAGGGCAGACACTACGTCGAAGTCAAGGGAGCGGGGGTACACCTGGCCGACGCTGGTGAGCGTCGCCGTGAAGCCGAGATGATCGGCGACGCGCCCCTCGAGCTGCCCGAGCGCGGCCTCGTCGCCGCCGAGGAGGTCGAGCATGTCCTGCGAGGTTCCGACCGGGCCCTTGATGCCGCGCAGCGGGTAGCGCGCGATGAGGTTCTCGACGCGGTCGAAGGCGATGAGCATCTCATCGGCAGCGGTGGCGAAGCGCTTTCCGAGCGTCGTGGTTTGTGCGGCCACGTTGTGCGAGCGGCCGGTGAGGGGCTGCTCGGCGTGCTGCGCCGCCAGCGACGCGAGCCGGGCGAGGGCCGCGACAGCCTTGGAACGCACGAGCAGCAATGACGTGCGGATCTGCATCTGCTCGACATTCTCGGTGAGGTCGCGGCTGGTGAGGCCCTTGTGCACCTGCTCATGCCCCGCCAGAGCGTTGAACTCCTCAATGCGCGCCTTCACGTCGTGCTTGGTAACGCGCTCGCGCGCCGCGATGGACTCAAGGTCGACCTGGTCGATGACGCGCTCGTAGTCGGCGAGGGCGCCATCGGGAACGGCCACCCCGAGATCGGACTGCGCCGTTAGCACCGCCAGCCAGAGCCTCCGCTCGGCCACCACCTTGGCCGTGGGCGACCAGATCGACACCATCGCCGGCGAGGCATAGCGGCCGGCAAGAACGTTCGGCATCGACTCGGAAAGGCTCACGCCTTTATCCTTTCATTGACAGGTCAGGCGGGAACGACAACTCGGCCTTCGGCCGCCGCGAGCGCAATGTCGGTGCGGTGGTGCGAGCCGTCGAGGGAGATGCAGGCGATCGCCTCATAGGCACGGGTGCGAGCCTCGGCCAGGTTGCGCCCCACGGCCGTGACCGAGAGAACCCGGCCGCCAGTGGCGACTATCGCGTCGGCCTCCTCGACCGCGTGGGTGGTGCCGGCATGAAGAACCGCGACTCCCTCGACCGCCTCGGCCCTGTCGAGTCCGGTAATGACATCGCCCGAGCGGGGAGCGGCGGGATAGCCTTCTGCGGCCACCACGACGGTGACTGCTGAGGCGCTCTTCCACACCAGCGGTGGGAACTCGGCAAGTCGTCCGGTTGCGGCAGCGTTGAGCAGCGCGCCCACTCCCGAGTCGAGTAGCGCTAACACCACCTGCGTCTCGGGATCGCCGAAGCGCGCATTGAACTCGATGACTCGCAGACCGCGCTGGGTGAGCGCGAGTCCGGCGTACAGAAGCCCGGTGAACGGCGTTCCGCGCCGGGCCATCTCCTCGATCACCGGAATGGCCACCCGGTTGACGACGTCCTGCACCAGGCCGGCCGGAATCCATGCCAGCGGCGCGTAGGCACCCATGCCACCCGTGTTGGGACCGGTGTCGGAGTCGCCGACCCTCTTGAAGTCTTGCGCGGGCAGCAGCGGAACCACCGTGACACCATCGGTGACCAGAAAGAGCGACACCTCGGGCCCGTCGAGGTACTCCTCGACCAGCACCTGACCCCCGCTTTTGCTGAGGCACTGCGCAGCGTGGTTGAGCGCAGCATCTCGGTCGGTGGTGACGATGACACCCTTGCCCGCCGCCAGCCCGTCATCCTTGACCACGTAGGGGGCACCGAACTCGTCGAGTGCCGTCGCGACGTGGTCGATCGTGACGCATACGCTGGCCATCGCGGTGGGAACGGCCGCAGCGGCCATGACATCCTTCGCGAATGCCTTGCTGCCCTCGAGCTGGGCCGCTTCAGCGCTCGGGCCAAAGCACGCGATTCCCGCCGCACGAACGGCATCGGCGACTCCTTCAACCAGAGGAATCTCGGGGCCGATGATGACGAGGTCTGCCGGCAAACCCGCGAAGGCCGTAGCCGCGAGGGCGGCGACAGCGATGGGGTCGGCAACCACCAGAGAGGTGGTACGAACGTCGAGAGCGATTCCAGCGTTTCCGGGCGCCGCGACCACCTCGCTGACCGCGGGATCGGCCAGCAGGCCCCGCACTAAGGCATGCTCGCGCGCGCCGGATCCGACCACGAGAACCTTCAGCCCCTCAGACATGGCACGACCCTATCGAGGCCGGGCGGTCGTCTCGCCGCGCCAGATCACTGCGAGAGGGGCAGCGTCGCAAGGTCGGCCTCGATGACAGCCCGATCGTCGTCGTCGTCGAGCTCGACCGCCAACGCGTAGGCACGGTTACGCTCCACGAGCGCAGCGTCGAGGTCGCCTCGCACCGCGTGCGCGCGGGCAAGCGCCTCGTGGGCCGAGGCAGGAACGAATGACTCGACTCCGTTCTCATCGCAGAGGTCGAGGCACCGCTGTGCGTGATGCAGGGCCTGGTCACCCCGACCCAGCACCGAGTACACCCTGCTGCACTGCCACTCGCCGATGGCCCACTGCTCGGGCCCGCCCACACGGCCCCAGTGCCAGCGGCTCGCGTGAGCCGCATGTATGAGGTCGTCGTCCTGAGCCGGCGTGCGCACCTCGATCTCGAGAAGGCGCCACACGTGGTTGAAGAGGTCGACGGCCACCCGGCGCTCCTCGACAGGGTCGAGCGAGTCAGGGGCCGCGACCACTGGGTCAGCCGGTGTAGTACGAGTCGATGGCCGAGAACGACTCCTCGAGAATCGCGAGCCCCTCGGCAACCTCGTTTTCGGTGATCGTGCATGGCGGCACCACGTGCAGCCGGTTGAAGTTGATGAAAGGCAGCGCGCCGGCCGCGCGCATGGCCGCGCCCAGCTTCACCATGGCCTCCGAGGTTCCGCCATAGGGGGCCAGCGGCTCACGCGTGACCCGGTCGGTGACCAGATCGAGGGCCCAGAACACACCCAGACCGCGCACCTCGCCGATCACCGGGTGCCGCTCGGCCAGCTCGCGCAGCCCTGGGCCCAGCACCTTCTCGCCGATCATCTTGGCGTTCTCGACGATGCCCTCCTCGCGCATCGCGTCGATCGACGCCACGATGGAGGCGCACGCGATGGGATGCCCGCTATAGGTGAGACCCCCGGGGAACACACGGTCGTCGAACGTCGCCGCAATCTCGTCGGAGATCACCACGCCACCCACGGGGATGTAGCCCGAGTTCGAGCCCTTCGCGAACGGGATCAGGTCAGGCACGACATCCCAGTTCTGGAATGCGAACCATTCGCCGGTGCGACCGAAACCGGCCATCACCTCGTCGAGAATCAACGCAATGCCGTGCTTGTCGCACAGCGCGCGCACACCCTCGAGGTAGCCCGGCGGCGGCACCAGCACGCCCGCCGTGCCCACGACCGACTCAACCAGCACGGCACCGATCGTGCGCGGGCCCTCGAAGGTGATCACGTCGGACAGGTGCTTCAGCGCGCGCTCGGACTCCTGCTCGGGCGAGTCCGACCAGAACGGCGAACGGTAAGCGTAGGGGCCGAAGAAGTGCACGTGGCCCATCGAGAACTCATTGGGCCACCGACGAGGGTCGCCGGTGGCGTTGATCGCCGAGCCCGTGTTGCCGTGGTACGAGCGGTAGAACGACAGCACCTTGTGTCGGTTGGTGTGGATGCGCGCCATCCGGATCGCGTTCTCGACCGCATCGGCGCCGCCATTGGTGAAGAACACCTTGTTCATGCCGTCGGGGGCCAGCGACGTGATGCGCTGTGCAGCCTCAGCGCGCGCCTTGTTCGAGTGCTGCGGAGCGACCGTGGA
>WLOZ01000071.1 GCA_009699025.1 Actinomycetota bacterium | reverse complement strand
CGATGAAGCCCGCGGTCGAGTGCGTGAGCAGCCCGAGGCGACCCAGCGACGACTTGCCCTCAAGGCGCCCGGCGATGTCGTCGGGCAGGGTGATGACCTCATAGGTCGAGGCCAGCACGAACTCGCCGGGATGCAGGATGAACGCCTCGTCGGCGGCCGTCTCGACCATGCGCGTGAGGTCGGGCTGCTCCACCGACGGATCGATGTGCGGGTAGCGGTGATTCTCGAAGGTGCGGAACAGCCGGTCGAGCCGCACATCGATACTCGACGGCTGAATCATTCCGTCGTCGTAGGGCTCGAGCACGACACGCTCAGCAGCGATCTCGGCCCGCAGGTCACGGTCACTTAGCAGCACAACAGAGCCCTTCAGCGTGGGATTCTCACCTTGCAGCGAGGGTACTCGCTTCGAGATGGCGGCCAGCAACCGCTGCATAGGATGCGTAAGTGACGACCATCGGGGTGGAGGGGTCGAGCAGAGGTCTGGGTTCATCCGCCCTTTCGGGCCGCCGGCTCGCGACCGCGCTGCTCGTCGCCGCGCTGCTCATGCTGTGGCTGTGGCCTCCCGGCGGAGTCGTCGCCTGCGTGGCCGCTGGCGCGATCTTCGCACCGTGGGGTCGGGGTGTAGGCGAGCGCGTGATCATCTCGTGCGTCGTCGGCATGGCGGCCGTTGGCGCCGTGATGGTGGTTCTCAGCGCTACCCATTCTGTGATTCCTCCTCTCGGCTGGCGGCTGTTGCTCAGCGCGGTGGCGCTCGGTGCGATCGGCTGTCTCTACGTGCGCCGCAGTGCACCGGTGCTGCCACGAATTCGGGTTGACGACGCGATCGGACTCGTCGCGGGGCTCGTCTCTTTCGTAGTCCTGTTCGGCGTGTACGCAACCGCCACCACCGCTCGCACGATCACCGGCCTGCTGCAGTGGTGGGCGGGCGGAGAACTTCCCCACGACCACAGCAGCCACCTGCCCATGTTTGTGCAGATGATGCGGTCGGGAAGCTGGGCCGGAACGTCATCACCCGACCTGCTCTTCGCTGGCTACCCGCGGCTGCACGTGGCGATCTGGTCTGCGGGCGAGTGGGCGGCAGGCATCAGCGCGGGCACCCCCGCAGTCGACCTCGTGCGACCGTATGTGGCGTGGTCGGCGCTCACGGCAGCGCTTGCCGCAGCGGTGCTCACGTGGAGCGCCAGCATCGCCGCGCGCGCCCTGATGCCTCGGCGCACTGCCTCACGCACCCGCGCGGTCGCGGCTGGCCTCGCCGGCACGGCGACCGCGCTCTGGTGCCTGCTCGGATCCATGGGATCCATGTTCGACTTTGCCGCCGCCAGCTTTCTCGCCTGTGCAGCCCTGGTGGTGGGTGCCGTCACGGTGAGCGTGCGCTCGCGCGCCGCCATGACCCGGCTCGGCTGGTTCGTGCTGCCTCTCGCGGGCGTGGTTGCGGCGTACGTGTACCTGCCCCTCGCGGCCGGGCTGCTGCTTCCCGCCCTGGCCGTGGGCGTCGCGCTGTGGAGGTGGCGCCGACGACGACTCGTGTGGTTCGTGGTGGTGGGGCTCGTGTGTGCCGCGCTGGCGGCTCCTGCCCTCACTGCCATCACCGACTCGGTGAAGAACGCGCCCTGGGGCGCTCTCACCGGAGGGCTTCCGGCCTTCGAGTACTGGCCGGCGGTCGTGATGGCCGCAGTGGCGACACTCACGCTTGCCCTCAGTAGTCGCGCCGCCGGAAGGCTGGTGTCGCTCGCACTACTGGGCCCGGTGCTGTCAGCGTGCGCGGTGACGTTGTACTTCCTCGTCGACTCAGTTCGCGCGGGCGTGACAATCGGTGACTCGTACTACACCAACAAGATGGTGTACGCGCTGCTGCTCGCAGCCGTTCCGCTCACTGCGGCAGTGGTCGCGCGCTGGACATCGCTGCGGCTGGCGAAGGTGCCACCCGCGCGGCAGGGCACGGGTCTAGTGATCGCACTCGTGGTGATAGTCATCGCGGTGGCCGAGATCTCCACCGTCACGCTTCGTCCGGGAGTCGGCGGCGGCGTGCTGACACGTCCCGCCGGACTCGCCGCCTTCGAAGCACGGCAGTCGGCCGTGACCCGCATTCCGCTGGTGGGCGATGTCGTGCTCTCAGCTGCGGCACATCCCGACAGCGATGGCCACACGACGGTCACATGGATTCCGGTGGCGCGATCGGTCACCGGATATCGCAGCGAGTACGTGAACATGTTCGCCGGCCGCCTCGCGCACTCGCTGGCCATCGGCTCGGACATTGCGTACGAGCGGTACAACGTCACGGTCGACACCATTCTGCGCACGGCCGATCCCGTCGCGTCGCTCGGTGAGGTGCTGCAGGCGGCGCCCGACCTCAGGCTCACCCTCGTGGTGCCCGACCAGCAGGTGGCTGACTCTCTCGCCGGTGTGGTGGCGAAGTTCGGGCCGGAGCGACTTCGGCTCGTGATTGCCGACCGCAGCGACTAGCCGACCCCTTTTCTGGTGGAAAACGACACCGGCTCGTGACGGTTTCCACCACAGAACGTGCTGCATCGCACCACAGAACGAATTCGCCCCGTGAAGTAGTAGCGTCCGTCACAGACGTGCACCACCACCGAGACGAGAAGTGAGTAGCGAACACATGCGCCTTGAAAATGTCGAGCTTCTGCGAATCGCCGTGCCGCTGGTGTCGCCTTTCCGCACCTCCTTCGGTGTCGAGACCACACATGAGGTTTCTCTGGTGCACGCCATCACCGATGTGGGCGAGGGCTGGGCCGAGTGCGTGGCCATGGACCGTCCCGCGTACTCGAGCGAGTACCGATCCGCGGCCGAAGACGTGCTGCGCGAGTTCTTCATCCCCGATCTATACGCGCTCGGCGACGACCTCACCGCCGAAGTCATCGCGCCGACGCTGGCCTGGGCCAAGGGCCACCGCATGGCGAAGGCGGTGCTGGAGACTGCGGTGCTCGACGCTCAACTTCGCGGTGCGGGCGTCTCGCTCGCGTCGTACCTCGGCGCCGTGAAGGACCGCGTGCCGGCAGGAGTGTCAGTCGGAATCCACGACTCGCTGGGCGAGCTCGAGAAGGCGGTCGCCGGCTACCTCGCTGAGGGCTACCTGCGCATCAAGCTGAAGATCGAGCCCGGGTGGGATATCGAGCCGGTGCGCATGGTGCGCGAGACCTTTGGCCCCGAGGTGCTGCTGCAGGTCGACGCCAACACCGCGTACACGCGAGCCGACGGCCCCCACCTCGCACAGCTCGACGACTTCGACCTACTGCTCATCGAGCAACCCCTCGACGAGGAAGACATCGTGGGCCATGCGCTGCTGGCCAAGTCGGTGCGCACCCCCATCTGCCTCGATGAATCAATCGTGTCGGCGAGCATCGCTGCCGACGCGATTGAGATGGGTGCCACCACGGTGATCAACATCAAGCCCGGACGGGTCGGTGGTTACCTCGAGAGCGTGCGCATTCACGACGTGTGCGCCGAGCGCGGCATTCCGGTGTGGGCCGGCGGCATGCTCGAGATTGGAATCGGCCGTGCCGCGAACGTGGCCCTCGCTGCCATGCCCAACTTCACGATGCCCGGCGACACGTCGGCATCGTCGCGCTACTACGCCGAGGACATCACGACCCCGTTCGTGCTCGACAACGGCTACGTACGGGTGCCAACAGGGCCCGGCATCGGAGTCGAGCCGATTCCCGAGGTGCTCGCGAAGTTCACGCTGAGCCGCGAGTCGGTTGCCCGCTAGTTCGACTCAACTGGCTGCTCATGGGCGAGGTGGTCGCCCTCGGCCTTCACCAGCCAGGTAACCACCAGCGCCACCACCGAAACAATCAGCACGAGAAGCGCCCATGTGCCGAGGGTTACGGGCGCGCCTCCCACCGAGAACGAGATCGCGTCGTTGCTGATGAGCGGTGTCTGGCTACCCACAAGGGCTCCGAGCACCCCGAGGGCTCCGAAGATCACGGTCAGCGCGGCCGCACCCTTGAGCCAGGCAGTGGCCGGACTTCGCAGCACGAGCACCCCCAGGGCGACGTAGCCGAAGGCCCAGAGCACCGCGGCGGCTCCCTGCGTGATGGCGTACGTCTCTACGGCTGGTGCGCTGCCCACGCTCGAGCTGAAGGCCAGTGGCAGCACCACGTAGCTGAGCGCCCCCACCGCGACGATGAGCAACGCCGACGACGGGCCCGGCAGGCCCAGGTCGCCCGCCAGCTCGCGGAAGGCGCCGCCGAAGCCGATTGTCGTGGCGGCGAACGACACGAAGAGCAGCAGCGCCATCGGGGTGGCGAGGCCCGGTGACACCGTGGCAGCGAGGTCGACCAGTCCGGTGGCGCCGGTCGCGGTTCCTGTCGGCAGTGCAAGCGCGCACGCCAGTGTGAGCACGAGGTAGCCGACCACGGCAACCCCCATGGCGATCACCACCGGCCGCGTCGATACCGGCCGCAGTTCATTCCGCTGGAACGGCACGTGGGCGCCCACGAGCCCGAGAATCACCAGTCCGAGCCACGACCATCCGGCGAGGCTCACGCCGGTCCAGCCGCCGCCAGCACCCGCCGATTCAGCAACCGCTCCCGAACCTGCTGCAACCACCAGCGCGACCAGCCCGACGAGCAGCACGAGGGCCAGCGCCACGCCTCCCACCAGCAGCACGCGAGCCCACGCCCGCGATCGAGCCATGAACACGCCGCCCAGGGCGAGCGCGATGGCGAGCGCCCCCTGGACCGAGACAGGAAGTTCGATCCCGAGCGCCCGAGCCAAGAAGCTGAAGGCTGCGATTGACGCCGACAGCGTGGCCAACGTTCCGGCCACCCAGATGCCGCGAGCTCCCGCGTGTGCCAGATGACCGCCTGCTGCGAGAGATCGCAGCGGCGACGCATCCCTCGTCGCGAGGTGGAGGATCACCGCGGTCGAGGGAAGAGCGAAGAGGACACCTCCCACGATCCACCACGCCGCGCCCGAGGCACCGGCACCCTGCAGTGCTCCGGCGTTCACAGGGAAAAGCACGGAGAGCACGATCACGGCAACGACAACCACGGATCGTCTGGGCACCACCCAAGGCTAGGGCGTTGGGGAAGTGATTCGGGTGAGCACTGTGGTCGATCCCATCGAGCATCGGGCATAATCGGGGGGCGACGCCTTCTTGGGTCGCCGCGCGGGTGTAGTTCAATGGCAGAACATCAGCTTCCCAAGCTGACAGCGCGGGTTCGATTCCCGTCACCCGCTCCACATGGAAACCCTTTGATAGCCGGGGTTTAGCTCCCTGGTTCCAACCCTTTCAGCCTCTCGGCGTGACGTCCCCGGTGGCACCGGACGGATCGCCCGGCGACACCTGCTCGACATACCTGCCCACACTCGCCCCTTATTGAGGATTAGAGGTTAAACCTAAATATGGATCGGTGGTGTGAAGGTCCGCGGACCGCGTGAGCTATCGTCCACGCGAGTCGACCCCGCGTTCCGGAACTGGTCGAGCTGATCTGCGATATCGGAGCGGCACTCGCGGCTGACCCCTTCAACCCTTACCCGCAGCTAGGCGAAGTTCATCGCCTCGAGGTGCACCGGCTGGGTGTTCCACCCGTTCGACCAGTCACCCGGGTAGAGGTACTCGAAGGCTGTGACGTCGCCGGCGCCTAGGCCCATGAGGCGAATTGAGGTGCCCCAGCCCTCGGAGGCGTAGTCGATGAGGTAGCTCTTGCCGTCTTGGTAGATGCTCGAGCAGATGGGGCTGTACACCTTCCGACCATGCTCGTAGCTCCAGGCTAGGGACGCGGTCATCTTCTTCTCATCGATCGCGTAGCGGCGCGGCGCGCCATACGATCGCGAGGGACCCGGCATCGTGCTTCCAGGATAGTTGCCACTCTGCGTGCCGTTGTCGAACATCATCACCTCGCCCTGGGCCGTGATTGACACCGCGTGCTGACCCGTCGGGGCGATCGCCCCCACAGGAAGGGTCAGAGCGAACTTTCGCAACGACGGGAAGGTGTACCAAAGCTTGCTGCGGTCGCCCAAGATCCACTTGATCTTCGACGTGCTGTAGTTAATGCCGAAGACCCCAATCTCACGACTCGACACCACCAGCGTGTCGTTGGCCTTCCAATACGTTGCCGCATCGTTGTGGAACCAGTCCGACGAGAGCACCACGATCCCCGAGGGATTGTCGCCGCCAGCCACCATCGCGTCACTAATGATTGTCGCGAAGTCGAAGGTCTTGATCACCGTTCCAGTGAAATCGACCTCGATGATGCGATCTTCCTGATGACCGTCCGCATCGACCTCCAGAAGGATGCCGCTCTTGCCCAGGTCGTAGTTGTGGTGGCCGATGTTGCTGACGTGATCGCTGGTCGCGTAGTCCTTGATGAAGGTGTTGGTGCCGTCGAGCTCCATTCGAAACAGGCTGGTACCGAACCCGTAGAAGATGCCGTTGCGCTGGAACGTCGACGTCGGCGTCGGGCCGTTTTGACCGTGGCCCACCCACCGCACCTCACCGTCGACATCGACGATCACCGGAGCATTGGGGCTCGACCAGTTCTTCATCATCATGTAGCTGTAGTCGAGTGGGACGCGCGGGTTACGCGCAACAACCACCCGAGGGCTCACGTAACGGGTGTCACCGTAGGCGGGGGTGGTCACCGTCGTGGTGAGCGTTTTGACAGCCGTTCCCTCAACGATGCGGATCGATACCGAGTTGGTGTATTTCTGGTACAGCCCCACGACGGGGAAGTGCGCGGTTCCGGCTCCGGAGTTGAGGTAGCCACGGGCGAGCAGGTAGGCCTTCGAGTACGTGGCCGACGAGGCCTTAGCGGTTGCCCCCGGCTTCGCGGCCACAGTAAACCCGATCGACGTGAGAAGTGAGGCGTTGATTCCGCTCACGTCGACCCACTCGATGAATTGCGTCGGTCCGGCCTGATAACCAGCGATGACAGGTCCGGTTACGCCGGCCGCTGGATTCAGCGCTGGCAGGGCGGCTGCGGTCACAGCGAGGGTGACGGCCGCGAAGGCCGCACGCGACCTTGTCATGCACTCAGCGTAGGAGGAAATCTCGGCGCGGGGCTTCTTTGGTCAAAAGATGCCCGTGAGGGGCTCTTTTTGACCAAAGATTGTCGGTGTCGGGATTCTGCCTGAGGGGTCGAGATCACCAACCGAGGCCACTACGAGCCGGAGACGTTTCCTTGTTGCTGAGGTGGTGTTCAGCAGTTCTTTCCCCACTCACTCTTCCCGGGGGTGGTGTCGCGCCCCGGGGTGTGCCATGTTGACTTGTCAGCGTTACTGATCTCTCCGCTGGCATCCTGATGGCTGGACCCACAACGTAGGAGCCCGTGATGCTCAGCAACTTTCCTCGCCCGGCACACCTCGCTGAGTCTCGCCGTCATCGTCGGCGCCTCGGTGTTGCCGCTGGTGCCACGGTGGCCCTGATCGCGAGTGTGCTCGGCACGGGCATCGCTGCCGCCGGTGAGTCGACCTCACCAACGACGTGTGTGGTCAAGGCCGGTACTGGCGCCGTGTCAGTGGGCGTAGCCGGGGACTCGACGGCCTTGGCCGCCGCTCTTGCCGATGAATCGATTCCCACGATCTACGTCGGTGGGATCTGCAAGGGCAACTTCACCATCAACAGGACTGTCAACGTCATCGGTGGGCTGCGCGCCAACGGATCCCTTAGTGAGAAGGGCACAGCGATCCTCGACGGCCAGGCCACCGATGCCGTTATCTCGGGGTATAACTCGACCGTGACCGTGAGCCTGTCTCGGCTCATCATCCGCAATGGCAACGGCTTCGACGGCGGCGGGATCCTCAATTACGGCAGCCTAACGCTTTCCCGTTCAACGGTCAGCGGCAACACCGCCGCTCGATACGGGGGCGGAATTGCCAACTTTGGCGGCAGCCT
>WLOZ01000070.1 GCA_009699025.1 Actinomycetota bacterium | reverse complement strand
CAGCAGTCGGGCAATGTCCTCGGCGAGTGAGGCGTCGGGATCGGCGTCCTCGCGGCAACCCACTCGAGCGGCCTCCAACGCGCGCTCAAGAGCCCCACGCAGTCGCTCCTCGCCCACCAGCACGTCGCCATTCGAGTCCATGGTGGCGCGGAAAACGCCCAGTGACGGGGTGCTCGAGTAGCGCTCGCCGTCGGTGCCGGGAGTGGGCTCCTCGGTGACCTCGAAGCGGAGCTGTGGCCATGAGCGCAGTGCCGTGACCAGGCGGGACGCCGAGCCAGGCTCGCCCTCCCACGGGATCTCAGCGCGCAGGGTGCCGGGCTCGATGGGCTGAGGGATCCAGTCACACGGTGCGGGCAACCCTGTTGCCTCCGCCACCGCCCACGCGACATGGTTGGTCATCGCACGCGGGCACGAGTGAATAAACACCACTCCCCGGGCGCGCGAATGTCGCCTTTCGGCCGAACCATACGCAACAGACATCACTTCGACCATTTCCAACCTCCTGTGCTGAGCGAGCGCCTTCCCCAGCGTGCTCAATGAACGGAGGTTAAACAGGGCCGAACTGTGCTGCACCGTGCTGAACTGTGACTCTCTATCAGACCACGAGGCATGATCTGCCCGGTAGTCCATACTGAGAGTAGCCCGCTACGCACGCGTTTGGCCACCAGCCCCGTCGGCGTGTCGGCGCGTGGAGCCTCAGGCGTCGAGCGCCCCGCTCGAGCCCCAGTGGCTGAGACCGACCTAGGAGAGACCAGCCCGTGACCGACTCACTGCCGCCCCCGTCGGATGACGCCTTCGACGAAGGGGTCATCACCGAGGTCATCAGGCCCGCTGCCATCGTTCCGGAAGAGTCTGCGCGGTCAATCCTGGTCGAACTCTCCCTGCGCGATGTCCGCAATGGCGGCGTCTGGCGATCGGACCCCTCGCGCTGGGCCCTCTACGACTCGCCCTGGCCCCACCCCACAGACCAGGGCACCTCACTATTGGTAGGAACCATGCAGGTGGCCTACAGCACCCCGACCAGGTACGAGATCACCATCTACCGCGCCACGATCACGCGCGTGGGCTCGGATCTAGGCTGGACCGTGGAGAGTCTGTGCGATGAGGCCCTCGGCTTCGGATCTCTGACCTTGGCCAATTGCCCGCGCGCCACCCTCACCGAGCCGCCGAAGCCATTTCGGTTCTGACCACCCTGGGCCAGCACCGCTAGAAGTCGAACTCCTCATGGCTCACCACGCCCATGTCGGCCTCGATCAGGGCAAGGATGTCGCGAGGGAGTGCGGCCGCACCTGACGGGTCGCCCGCCGCAACGTCGGAGGGGCCGTCGAGATCGTCGGGGTCAGGAAGAGTCATGGCCGAGCACCAGGCGCGTACGGGACACCGCTCGCACTGCCGACCGGGCCGGGGTGCGTGAGTGTCGTCGTGAACCCACTCGTCGACACGTTGGGCGAGGGAGGCCCGTGCCGCGAGCACCACGTGCGGATCGTCGAGGGCAAAAGCCACCACCGAGGCGTCGTCGGCCCCGAGCAGTTCGATCTCGACCACGCTGCCGCTCGGATCGATGACCCGACCAGGACTGAGCGGGTCAACCCCTGCGGCCAGCAGGCAGATCGCCGCCGCCACCTGGGGGAAGTGATGGATGAGCGAGATCTCGTCGTGGGCCTCGAGCCGGCGCATGGTGAGGGTCTTCGTCTCGCGGATGAGGAAGGTGGGGCGATCAGGAGCGCCCGGTGAGCCCGGGACTGACCGCTCGATGACGAGGTCGGGACGCGTCGTGAGGATGATGTCGGCGTCGGTGTCGTGCACCGTGATGGCGCATTCGGGTCGGACCACCTCGTGGGCGTCAGCGCTGAGGGGGCACTGGTCGGGATGGCGCTGCAGGTACGGCGCCACCACCGACGCCTCGTCGGCGCCCCAGCCCAATGAACGTCCGACCTCGCCAGGATCGGCGAGTGAGCCTGCCTCGGCCACCACAGCTCCGGTCGGGAGATCGGCTTCCAGACACCGGACACCACGCCCGTGCGCGGCCTCAAGCCACGCGTGCACCAAAATTCCGCGCTGGGCGGCCTCGAAGGGCGCGCTCGGTTCACGCGGGAGGCCGAGGTCGCTGAGCAGGTGAACCTGGTGCGGGCAGACCGAGTGCGACCAGAGGTCGCTGGTCGACAGCGAGCGCGGGTACGCGGCACGGCCGGCTACCGACAGCACACCGGGCACCTGGGCGAGGCCCTGACATTCGGGCCTGATCGAGCAGGAGGTACAGCCGCGCCCGGGCAGGTGCGCGCCGCCGGCGAGAATGGGAAGGGCATGCCGAACGCTGCGGTCGAACAGCTCCCGCGCCCGCTCGGGGGTGTCGTCGAACAGTACGGTCGACGTGCCGTCGAGCAGGCCCACCTCACGAATGCGCACCCGGCTGACGGGAGGGGGCTGAACGGTGCTGGGCTCGTAGCGGTGACTCCAGGAGACCAACGGCTCGGCGCGATAGCCCTCGGCGGCCGACCGGGCGATGACTCCCAGCACGGCGTTGGGCCTCGGCCGCGAGCCAGCCGCCCGCCACACCAGCAGGTGCACCTCGCGGGTTCCGTCGCTGCCCACCCAGTTCAGCGCCCACGCCGCCCACTCGACCACGCCGCCACCGACGTGCGGCTCACTCACGACGAGGTCGTTCACGAGCACCGCACCCTGCGGGAAGTCGCCGGCAGCGCGTAGCCCACGCACGACCTCTCGATAGCCCATGACTCCGGCCAGCACCACCTGGCCGGTAGGGGCCGCGAGCCCGCGCGGCGCTGCCGACCGCAGGGCCGACTGCCCGACCGACTCGGCGGTGGGCACGGCACCACGGGCCGAGTGCTCGAGGATGGCGTCGCGCACGAGGCCTACGGGAACGTCGGCGAACGGCGGCGCCTCGGCTCGGCTTGCCTTGCGGTCGCGCACTGGGAACATCGCGGGCCGCGCCTTGCGAGCCTCCTGCTGGGGGCAGCTGAACTGTGGCGAGGCGGTGAGGCGACTGGCAAGCACCCGCACGTGCTCGAGATCGCCGGTGAACTCGAACTCGGGATTCCAGTCGGGGACCGCCGGGCCAGGAACTGAACTCACTCGGGTGCGCCCGGCACGTGGGGCGCCTCGAGCGCCACAGGGGGCCGCTGGCTCATACCCGGGAGCGCGGCCAGCAGCTGGTCGCTCTCGAGCGAGCCTGGCGTGGGCACTCGAGACCTGCGGAGCGGGCACACCGACTCAAACGAGCACCACCCGCAGAGGGGTGACTGCCGAGCGGTCCAGACTCCCTGCTGCGCCATCACCCCACCGGCCTCGGCGACTGACTGCAGCGTGCCCACCGCTCGGTCGAGCGCGGCGTCGTAGACGGGGCGGGTTACCCGCCGGCCGTCGGCGAGAAACAGCAGTTCGATTTCGGTAACGTCGAGGCCGGACTCAATGAGCGCCGCCGCGTAGAGGTATTGCTGCCGGAAGTAGGGGCCGAAGTACCGGGGCTTAGCGGCGCCCGTCTTGTAGTCGGTAACGCGGACGCCAGTGGCCGAGTGTGCGATGCGGTCGACGAAGCCGATGAAGGGAACATCGCCCAACTCGGGACCAACCTCGCGCTCAACCCCATCGGCGATGACATCGATGACGGTGGGATCCTCAACCTGCCAGTACACCTCGAGAGCTGCCTCGGCCTTGGAGCGCACCTGCTCGATGGGCACCTCAGCCGCCGCGAGTTCATCGCGCGCTCCCTCGAGCGCCCGCGCGAGGGCGGCCTCGGCGAACGGCTCAGTGCGCGCGGTGGGCTCGAGCCTGAAGAGATCCTCGAGTGCACCATGCACCGCCGAACCGGCGGCCGTGGCGATGCTGGGACCCTCCTGCCAGCCAGCGACCTTGCCCCACCACAGCTTGAGCGGGCACTGCTCAAAGGTCGAGACCGAACTGGCCGACCAGCGCAGCGGCCGGGGCGCGACGCCGGGGTCAACCTCGACGCTGCGTTCGGGAACCCCGTAGCGCGACTGGTTGGTCGAACCGGAGGAACCACGGGAACTCACCGATCGGGTAGCCATGCGGCCCAGTATGGGGCCACCCACCGACAGTGCGTCAGGGTAACGCCCAGTCGATCGGGTCGGCGCCCAACTCCTCGAGCAGTTCGTTGGCCTGGCTGAAGGGGCGTGAGCCAAAGAATCCGCGGTCGGCCGACATCGGGCTCGGGTGGGCGCTGCTCACGAGAGGCACGTCATCGAGCATCGGCTCGACCGACTGCGCGTCGCGGCCCCACAGGATGGCCACGAGCGGCTCGCCCTCCCTAGCCACGAGTCCGGCGATCGCGGCGTCAGTGACCGCCTCCCAGCCCTTGCCGCGGTGGCTGCCGGACTCGCCAGCAGTCACCGTGAGCACCCGATTAAGCAGGAGCACACCGCGGTCGGCCCACGGGCTGAGGTCGCCGCTCGAGGGCCTCGGCACCCCGAGGTCGTCGACGAGCTCGCGGTAGATATTCGACAGGCTGCGCGGCAGCGGCGCTACCGACGGGTCGACCGCGAACGACAGGCCCACTGCGTGGCCGGGGGTGGGGTAGGGGTCCTGTCCCATGATCAGCACCCGCACGTCGGGCAGCGGCCGGGTGAAGGCTCGCAGGATGTGCGCACCTCCCGGCAGCCAGCGCCGACCGGCAGCGGATTCAGCCCGGAGAAACTCGCCCATGGCTGCAATCTGTGAGCGCACGGGATCGAGCACCGGAACCCACGAGGGGTCGACTAGCTCTTCCAGCTCGGCCACGGATGGATCATCCCACGCGATGCAACGGCGACCGCACTAGTCGCGGTGCTTCGCCGCAGACACATCGCCGGTGGCCTGGTCGAGCGACTCGAACACGGCGATCGCGTAGTCGTTGCGCAGCGACAGTCGGGTCTCCTCGTGGGAGCTCACCACCGCGAAGGAATGTCCGAGCATGCCCAGTGCGTCGCTGGCATTCTGCAGCACCACGGCGAGGCGAGGGCCGCTGAGCACGCGGGAGCCGAGGTCGACCACCACCGGCGCGCCCGAGCGCTCGTGCAGTGCGGCCAGCGCCTCCTCAAGCTCGGTGACGTGGGCGGCGCTGTCGTCGCCCTGGGGGCGCGCTCGCACCAGCGTGATGCCCTGAACCTCAATCGTGGTGACACCTGACATGACGTCTCCTTCGGCAGCGCTTCCCCCGGTGACCGGTGGTGGGGCACTGAGCGTCATGCTAGCGCCGCCCGTGTCAGCGTCAGGCGGGCACGATGCGCGCGGTGGGCACAGCAAGTCGACGTGACAGGCTGACGCCGGTCTCGCGCCCCGGACTCAGCGCCCGCACCCTGAACCGGTAGCGCACTCCGTTGCGTAGCTCACGCACGGTGCACCGAGTTCGGCTTGTGGTGCAGGTGCGGCCGTCGGGAATGGAGGTCACCTGGTACGACGACGCCCCGGCCACAGCGGCCCAGCGGACCGCCACCGACCGGTTGCCCGGACCGACCGCCGTGATGCGCGGGCCCGGCAGAGCCGGACAGCTGGTGATCGACACGTCGTCGATGAACCATCCGTAGTCGCCCGGATCGCCGGGGTCCTTCGACACCTGCGCCACGCGGAAGCGCAGCTTCACCGACCGCCCCGCGAGGTCACTGATGTCGAAGCGACTGGTGAGATACCCGGCACTGTGGCCCACAAAGGCGCGCGAGCCAGCGAGCGGGTTGTCGGTGCCGGCCGCCATCACGCCCGAGTAGCCGTGGTAACCGCCCGCGCGCGCCCACCTCGCCTGCGTGACCCCTCGCCAGTGAGCGCCACCGTCGACCGAGAATTCGACCACCCCACCATCAGCCGTGGGACCTCCGGCAACGGGCCAAAATCCATACGCGTGGTTGAAGCGCACCGTGTACGACACCGGCGCGGCCGCCGAGAGCGCCGGGAGCTTCACGCCGCGTCGCATGGCCATACCCGGGGCTCCCGCCCGATTGCCGTCGTTGCCCCAGAGGTTGTCCGTGCCGCTGGTCGCGTAGCGCATATCGATCAGGTACGGATTCTGATCCTGCGAGTAGAACCACTCGCGGGTCCCCACCGATGCCCAGTGACGCGCGGACCCCTCCATGGAGTCGCCGAACAGCGTGGTGGGACTCGCGTTCGACAGGCACGCGGGGACCGCCGCCCGTGTGCGCACGGCACCCATCTGCACGGCTGCGATGGCATCGTCAACCTCGAGGCAGTCGGTATCGCGGATGACGTCGTCGGTCGTGGTGAGCCGCGACCCCACCAGTGAGTGGCAGGCGGTGGAGAGGGCTCCGGCGAAGGCTCGGTAGTCGGCCGCCGACGTGAGAAGCAGGCTTGCCGAGTAAATGATTTGCGCGGCCCGGTTGAGCCCGATTCCTGACACTGCGTGTCCGTTGAGCGACCCACCGTCGGTCAGTAGGAAGGCGAACTTGTTGCCAACGCCGCTGTTGGTGTGCACGCCCCCGCTGTCATCCTCAGACGTGACAAAGCGGCCGCTCAACACGCTGTCGGGGGCGGCCGTGCTGCCGTCGAGCCCGGGGCCGTCGCGGCGCGGATTGGACATGCTGCGAATGGCGCCGCCCGGCAGGTCTTCTCCGATAAGCCAGCGCACCGCGGGGGTGTCGGTGTCGACCACGCCTGCGCCCGCCGTGGTGGTGTGGCTCCACTGGTCGACGAACTCGCCCATGATGTCCGACAGCGACTCGTTGATGGCCCCCGACTGGTGGTAGTAGAACAGCCGCGAGGTGAACTGCGTGACACCGTGGGTGAGCTCGTGGCCCACCACATCCTGGGCCCCGGCGTAGCCCTGCCCGTACACCATCTGGGCGCCGTTCCAGAAGGCATTCTCGTAGGGGCACCCCTGGCCGAGGTCGTCGGCCGGACAGTACCTCACCGTCGAGCTCAGGCCGCCACCGAAGGCCGAGTTGCCGGCGCCGTCGATGCCGTCGCGCCCGAGTACCTCGCGGTAGAAACGGTCGGTATCGCCGGCGAAGGCGTAGGCGGAGTCGACGTCGGCGTCGGCCGCCGCTGGGTCGCCCTCCGATCGCACCGGCACGGTGCATCCCTCATCGGCTCCGGGAACGTTGCCGGAGTCACACACCTCACGGTTCAGAACTGCATGGTTCTGGTCAACCGAAAGGGCGACCTTGCCGGTGGTGGCATCAACCAGCACGAGCCGACGCAGTGAGCTGTCTGTTAACGACGTGACCTCGGTCTGCCAGACCGGGATCGGCCGGTCGGGACCGGGGGCGTCGATGAGTCGCGGGTCGAGGATCCATAGTTCGGGAGAGGGGGCACGAAGCGTCCGCTGCGGCAGGCCCCACATCGATACCGCGTGAGCCAGTGCCACCGCTCGCGCCCGATCGCCGTCAACCTGCGCCGCTGTGCTGGTGGGACGTGCCGAGACCCCCTCCGACGTCGCCGACACGACCCGGTTCTCGGCGTCGAGACTCACCACGGTTTCACCGCCCAGAATCGGAATGCCGTTCACCGTCTGCTGCAGCCGCACCACTCGCCCCGACGCCGCTGTAGCCCCGACCACAATCAGTGACTCGGGTCGGTTGTCCACGCCCGGTACGGCCGAGGCAAGGGTTGACGCGGCAAAGTCGCGAGCGACCTCCGTGGGCGTGGTGGAGGCCCCGGCCTCCACCACGAGGGGCGCGCCGGGCTGTGTCGTGATCTCGGTGCGGGTGCCGTCGATGACCCGTGTCATCGCAGGCGTGGGGTGCGGATGAGCGGGCGGTGGCGGCCCTTCGGCAGCGTCGGCCGAAACGGGGGCAAGGGCGCACGCCACGACCACGAGGGCCAGCACGGGTCTGAGCACCCTCGAAGCGTGGCAGCGGAATTCGGGCAATCCACGCCGACTCGCCGTGACTGATGTGACTCATGTGACTTGTGAGGTACATGTGACGGATTTTTG
>WLOZ01000007.1 GCA_009699025.1 Actinomycetota bacterium | reverse complement strand
GCATCTCACCGCGCGAGTACGGCGAGGCGGTGCGCACCGGACGTGCCCGCGACCTGCTGCGGACGCTCGACTCGGTCACCGACGCTGCGTTCGAGGCTGGCTACGGCTCGAGCCGCGGGTTCTACGAGGAGGCGGGCCAACGCCTGGGCATGAAGCCCCGGGCCTACGCGTCTGGCGCCCCCGGCATCACTCTCGCGTGGTCGGCGGCCCCCGTTCGTATCGGCGACCACGACCGATGGATACTCGCGGTCGCGTCAATCGACGGCTTGTGTGCGGTGCGAATCGGAGCTGATCTCGAAGCCCTCGCCGCTGAGGTCGCGCATGAGTTTCCTGCTGCAGCACTCGAGCGGTCCGACGACACGCTCGCCGATGTGATGGCGGCCCTCGTGCAGCTCGCCCGCGGCGAGCGGTCGAGCGCGACGCTGCCGCTCGATGTACAGGGCACCGCTTTTCAGGCCCGGGTCTGGCACGCTCTGGTGCAGATCCCTCGGGGTGAGACCCGCTCGTACTCGCAGGTGGCTGAGTCGATGGGGCGTCCCACCGCGGTTCGTGCCGTCGCTCGTGCCTGTGCCACCAACCCCGTTGCGCTCGTGGTGCCCTGCCACCGCGTGGTGCGCAGTGACGGATCGCTGAGCGGCTACCGATGGGGCCTGGAGATCAAGGGCACACTGCTGGCGGCCGAGGGGCGCGCCGCCACGACACCCGAGACAATGGTGGGGTGACTTCCCCCGCAGCCGCCCCCGTCGCCGAAACAGACGTCCTTGTGGTGGGCGCTGGCCCGGCCGGTTCGGCTGCGGCCGCTTGGGCGGCGCGTCAGGGTCGCGACGTGCTGCTGGTCGACGCCGAGACCTTCCCCCGCGACAAGCCGTGTGGCGATGGCCTCACGCCTCGAGCCATCGCTGAACTCGACTCGCTGGGGCTGTCTCCGTGGCTCGCTGGCAGAGCCGTTAACAGGGGGCTGCGCGCCCACGGCTTCGGCCAGACCCTCGAACTCCCCTGGCCTGGCGGCTCGCTTCCCAGCCGTGGTGGCGCTGCCCCGCGGCTCGAGCTCGACGCCGCCATCCGTCAGGTTGCCCTCGACGCCGGAGTCACCGCGATGGAGGGCGCTCGGGCGATTGATGTGGTGCGCTCGGGCGACCGTGTGGCGGCAGTGCGATTTCGCACGGGAGCCGGCAAGGGCTCGCCCACTCATGAGGTCCGCTGCCGCCAGCTGATCGTGGCCGACGGAGCCCGATCGCAGCTCGGGCGCACGCTCGGACGCGAGTGGCATCGAGAGACGGCCTACGGCGTGGCGGCCCGCGGGTACGTTGTGTCGGAACGCACCGACGACCCCTGGATCACCTCGCACCTCGAGCTGCGCGGCGAGTCGAACGAGATCCTCTCGGGCTACGGCTGGATCTTCCCGCTCGGAGATGGCGAGGTCAACGTCGGAGTCGGAACCCTCGCCACCGCCAAGCGCCCTGCCGACATCAACCTGCGGCGCCTCATCGAGGTGTACACCGATCAGCAGCGAGATGACTGGAAGCTCACTGGCGAGGTGCGCGCCCCCTGGTCGGCGCTGCTGCCCATGGGTGGGGCCGTATCGGGGGTCTCTGGCCGCAACTGGATGCTTGTCGGCGACGCGGCCGGCTGTGTCAACCCGCTCAACGGTGAGGGCATCGACTACGGCCTTGAGACCGGACGCCTAGCGGCCGAGCTGATGGCCAACCCCAAGTCCGATCTCGTGCGGGCGTGGCCGGCCACCCTGGTCGAGCACTACGGGGTGGCTTTTTCCATCGCCCGTCGCATCGCGGGCATTCTCACCACTCCGCGGCTGATCGCCATGGCAGGGCCGGTCGGAATGCGCAGCGAGTGGCTCATGACCATCGCACTTCGAGTGATGGGCAACCTCATTACGCCCGAGGACCACGATTCCGTGGCGCGTTTGTGGCGCACCGCCGGGCGGCTATCGATACGACTCGACGATCGCCCCCCCTTCAGCTGACCTAGTTTCTCAGCGGTTCTCAGCGGTTAGGCAATTCGGGCACCCAAGGGGGTCGCTGTTGTCATACGGTGGGGGTCGCGAGAGAGTAGTGCAACGCACGGTCCCAGCCGACCATCACGAGTCCGAGGTAGCCACATGACCACCGTCATCTCCGTCCACTCCTTCCGCGGTGGAACAGGCAAGAGCAACACGTCGGCCAACCTCGGCGGACAACTCGCAGCGGCTGGCCATCGGGTCGCTGTTGTCGACACTGATGTTCAGAGCCCCGGCGTTCACGTGCTCTTCGGCTTCGAGGATCCGTTGGAGCCCAATCTCAACGACTACCTGTGGGGAAAGACCTCGATCGCTGCCGCGGCCCACGATGTCACCGGTCGCGTCGCTGCGAGCGGCCCGGTGGCTGATGGCGGACAACTCTTCCTGGTGCCCTCGAGCATCAAGGCGGGCGACATCGCTCGGGTGCTGCGCGAGGGCTACGACGTCGGAACGCTCAACGATGGCTTCCGCGACCTCGCCAAGGACCTCACTCTCGACTACCTCATCATCGACACGCACCCGGGACTCAACGAAGAAACCCTGCTCTCGATCACCATCAGCGACATCCTGCTGCTCATCTTGCGTCCCGACCGCCAGGACTTCCAGGGCACGGCCGTCACGGTCGACGTGGCTCGTCGCCTCGACGTGCCCTCGCTCCTGCTCGTGCTCAACATGGTGCCCACCGGCATCGACCTTGACGACCTGCGCTCCCAGATGGATTCTGCCTACTCAGCAGAGACGGCCGCCATCCTCCCCATGGCAGAAGACGTCGTTCGCAATGCCTCGGGCGGTATGTACTCGCTCATCGACCCCGAGCACCCCTGGTCGCAGGGCATTCGTCAGATCGCCGCGCGAGTTCAGGCCTGATCGACGGGCTGTGGCTGATGTGCGCACGTCTGTCGGAATGAGACGCTGACGTGCGTGGCTTCCTAGGTCGGGTTTTCGGAAAGTCGGCCGGCAGGCCGGTGGCTATCTCGGTGGAAATCGACCGCGAGCGAGCCAGTGCGGCCGTCGCCGAGATCACTGAGAGCCAGTTCTTCCGTACTCTGGAGGCGGCCAAGCTCAAGAAGGGCGAGCCGACCCCGGAGTCTGCCTAGTTTCTCACTGATCGTTCGGGCACGATGAAATCATGCCCGAGTTGCCCGAGGTTGAGGCCATCGCGACCTTCCTCGACGAGAAGATTCTGGGTACTCGGGTGGCACGTCTCGACCTCGCGTCGATCGCTGCGTTGAAGACTTTCGCCCCGCCTCTGGCCGATCTTGAAGGCCGCATCGTCACTGCAATTCGCCGACGCGGCAAGTTCCTCGTGCTGGAGGCAGCCAGCGATGAGTCGGCTGTGTCGCTTGTGGTGCACCTTGCGCGTGCAGGCTGGCTGCAGTGGCGTGATGACGTGCCCACGGGCCCGGTGCGACCGGGTAAGGGACCCTTGGCGCTGCGTGCCCAATTCGTGACGGTAGACGGTGAACTGTGCGGCGGCTTCGACATCACCGAGGCCGGGACTCGCAAGGGCCTGGCCCTGTGGGTGGTGAGTGAGGCGATGCAGGTGCCCCGACTCGCGTCGCTCGGCCCTGAACCGCTTGACGAGTCGTTCAGCACCGAGTCGCTAGCTGAGATTCTCTCGGCCGCCGGACGCCATCAGGTGAAGGGAGTGCTGCGCGACCAGTCGCTGATCGCCGGAATTGGCAACGCGTATTCCGACGAAGTGCTGCATGTGGCGCGGCTAAGCCCCTTCACGCCGTGCAGCTCACTCACGCCCGACAGCATCGCGCTACTGCACCGGGCGATTCAATCGACGCTGAGTGACGCCATCGAGCGCAGCGTGGGCCAGCGACCGGCGCTGCTGAAGTCGGAGAAGCGTGCCGGAATGAGAGTGCACGGACGCACCGGCGAGTCATGCCCCGTGTGCGGTGACGTGGTGCGCGAGGTGAGTTTCGCGGACTCATCGCTGCAGTACTGCGCCACCTGCCAGACCGATGGCAAGCCGTTGGCAGACCGTCGGCTGTCAAAGTTCATCAAGTGAAGTCAGTGCTTGTGGTGTGCGCCGCTAACATCTGTCGCTCGCCCTCGGCGGCCCTTCTGCTGGCGGCAGAGCTTGAGGCTCGCGGCACCCCTCTGACAGTGATGAGCGCGGGTGTCACTGCTGTCGGTGGGCGCCCAGCATGTGATCTCGCCCTCGCACTGGTGGGGCGCTATGCGCCGCGCACGTACGCCTTCGAGGGGGCGGAGGAGGTGTCGGTCTCGGGCATCGCTCACGTGTCGCGGCGCGTGTCAGCGGACGATGTGCGCGAAGCCACTCTGGTGATCGCGATGGAGCAGTGGCAGGTCGACGAAGTCACGGCGCTCGATCCGTTGGCCGCGGTGCGACTGCTCGACCTCAACGCCGATATTCCTGATCCGCACGCAATCGGCTATCAGGCACACGCGATGGTGTTCGAGCAGGTGCGTCACGCGGTCGCCGTATTGGCTGACGAGCTGGCGGCCGAGTATCGCTAGTTCCGTGTGCGCGCCTAGCCTCGAAGCTCGGCATAGCGAGCGACGCAGTCGGCGTAGAGGGGCAGCAGTCCCGATGCCTCGGCCTCCGCCAGCAGGGGAGCCTCGCGGTCTTTGTCGGAGAGCAGTGGCTCGATGTCGGCTGGCCACTTGATGCCTAGGGCAGGGTCGAGTGGGTTGATGCCGTGCTCGGCAGCAGGGTTGTAGCCCGTACTGCAGAGGTACATCACGGTGGAGTGGTCCTCGAGGGCGAGGAAGGCGTGGCCTACTCCCTCGGGCAGGTAGAGCGCGCGACGGTCGACAGTGTCGAGGAGTACCGAGTGATGCGCGCCGTAGGTGGGCGACCCCACGCGAATGTCGAACACGACGTCGAGCACAGCGCCGGTGGCGCACGTGACGTATTTGGCCTGGCCGGGAGGGACGTCGGCGAAGTGCACCCCACGCAGAGTGCCGCGTGATGACACCGAGCAGTTGGCCTGCGCGAGGTCGAGGGGGTACCCGACGGCAGCGCTGAAGGAACTGACGCTGAACCACTCGAGGAAAACACCGCGTGAGTCGGGGAACTGGCGCGGCGTGAGCACGAATGCGTCTGCAACCGAGAGGGAATCAACCTGCACGTTCTCACCCTAGCGAGTGGCAAGGGACTGGCCCGATGGCATACTGACGCCATGTTTGAGCCCGCGCTGCCCGAGATCAGCGTCACCCAGATCCCCGACGACGGCTACCTCATCGACGTGCGTGAGGAGCACGAGTGGGTGAGTGGCCACGCGCCCACCGCGGTCTTCCTGCCTATGTCACAGATCGCCTCACGAGTCGCTGAGGTGCCGCGCGATCGCACCGTGTACCTCGTGTGCGCGGCGGGAATGCGCTCGGCCGAGGTCGGGCAGTGGCTCGCCCAGCAGGGCTTCGACGCGGTCAATGTCTCGGGCGGCATGATGGCGTGGGCAGGCGCCGGGCTTCCCATCGTTACGTGAGCGACCAGTTCCTGGCGCTGCTCGCCGCGGTTGTCGGCCCCGAACACGTGGTCACCGATCCCGACATCATGGCCGATTATCTGGTCGATTGGTCACGACGCTTCCACGGCACTGCGCGCGCGGTGGTACGCCCGGCCTCGACCAGCGAGGTCGTCGCCGTGGTGGCTCTCTGTCGCGATGCCGGAGTGCCGATTCATCCGCAGGGCGGCAACAGCGGACTGGTGGGCGGGTCGGTTCCAGCCTTCGAACACGGGCCCGCAGGCCCCCCTATCGTTCTGAGCACTCGCCGGCTTACTCGTCTCGACGAGGTTGACCAGCTTGCCGGCCAGGTCACCGTCGGCGCGGGGGTCACGCTCGGCGATCTGCGCCGGCACGCCACCGCGGCTGGCTGGGAGTACGGGGTCGACCTCGCTGGGCGCGACACGGCCACCGTGGGTGGCACCCTCGCGACGAACGCTGGTGGCATCCGCGTGTGCTGCTACGGCATGACACGCGCGCAGGTCACCGGCATCGAGGCTGTGTTGCCCGACGGCTCGGTGGTGTCGCATCTCGGTGGTCTCGACAAGGACAACACCGGCTACGACCTCGCCTCGCTACTGGTCGGCAGTGAGGGCACGCTGGGGGTTATCACCGCAGTGCGCCTTCGCCTGCATCGTCCACCGGGTCGATCAACCCTCGCACTCATCGGAGTGAGCGGGTTCGACGAGGCCCTCGTGCTGGTGCGCGACGCCGTGGCGCCCGATGTGCGACTGCTGGCGGCCGAGATGGTCGACGATGTGGGCATGCGGGCCATCATGGCGCTCGACGACCTTCCGTGGCCGGTCGAGCAGCAGTGGCCGTACCTGCTTCTCCTCGAGGTTGAAGACGGTGGCGACGCCGACGGACTGCTTCTTGCCGACGATGCCGATGCTGCCATTGCCTCCGACGCTTCCACGGTCGCGCGGCTCTGGCGTTACCGCGAGGGTCAGGGGGAGGCCTTCAACGCTCTCGGAATTAACCATCGCCTCGATGTGTCGGTTCCGTTCGAGTACCTCGCCACCGTTGCCGATCAGGTTCGACTCCTCTTCGACGATCGTGACGACGTGACCCACATTGGCGTTTTTGGCCATCTGGCCGATGGCAACCTGCACATCGAGGTGATCGGTCCGGCTGAGAACGACAGCTCGGTCGACGAGCGCGTGCTGAACCTCATTGCATCTGTGGGCGGGTCTATCTCTGCCGAGCACGGCGTGGGTCGCCAGAAGGCTCCGTACCTTGGCCTGTGTCGCAGCGAGGCCGAGATCGCCGTGATGCGGTCGATCAAGTCGGCCCTCGACCCGCAAGGCCTGTTCGCGCCTGGCGTGATCTTCACGTCGTGAGCCGCGTGCGTGCCATGCTGAAAGGCATGACACCGCCCCTTGTCATCGCGCATCGAGGTGCGAGTTCCGAGTTCGCCGAGCACACTCTCGCCGCGTATGAGCGCGCGATCGAGGTCGGAGCCGATGCGCTCGAGTGCGATGTTCGGCTCACGGCCGACGGGCACGTCGTGTGCGTGCACGATGCCACGATCTCGCGCACCTCAAACGGCACCCTCGCCGTCGACACCAGCACGCTGGCGCAGTTGCGGCGCTTCGACTTCGCATCGTGGATGACAGGTGCGGCGCCAACCGCCCCGGGGGAGGTTGCGCCCCGCTACTCAGTGCTCACCCTGGAGACGCTGCTCGACCTCGCCACGTCGTCGGCGCGGCCAGTAGGACTGTCGATCGAGACGAAGCACCCCACCCGCCAATCACTGTCGCTTGAAGAGCACGTGGTTGAGGCTCTGCGCCGATTCGCGCTGGTGCCCGCAGGGGCTAGCGCAGCCGATCCCCAGTCGGCGGGTGGTGTGCGCGTGATGTCGTTCTCGGCCCGGGCGCTGCATCGTATGCGGGTGCTCGCACCCTCGGTGCCCACCGTGTACCTCACCTCGCAGCCTCCCGCCCATCTGCGCGACGGAGGCCTTCCCGCGGGTGCGGTGGTCGCTGGTCCGGGTCTTGAGGTGCTGAGGGTTGATCCCGGCTACGTTGCGCGCGCGCAGTCTCGGGGCCACCGCGTGCACGTCTGGACCGTCGATGAGCCTGTCGACGTCGCCTTCTGTGTCAGTCTCGGCGTCGACGGCATCATCACTAATCGACCGGCGGCGGTGGTCGGCGATGTGGGGCGTCGAGTGGGTAAATTGTCAGCCGGATAGCCTCCTCGTATGGCCACCAAGAAACCGAAGTCCGCAGCGCCCTCCCCCACAACTCCTGACGCCGATGTGCCCGTGGTGGCACTGAGGGAGCCGTGTCCGTGCGGCAGTGGCCGTCGTTACAAGGCGTGCCACGGCAGAGCGGCAGCGCAGCGTGGTGAGCGCGTGGTGGCGCGCCCCTTCGAGGGACTTCCAGGCGAGGCCGACTGGGTCGCGATGCGAGAGTTGGTGCCCTCGGCGACGGCGCCCCTCACGCTGGTCGCACATGCGGAGGCCGGCCTCGCCGCTGGCCGCGTGATCACACTGGCCACGGTGCTGCCCATGGCGTGGCCAGCACTGCATCGGTCGGACGGCTCGATCCTGCTGGGGCTGCAGACGCAGACCGGCTCGGGGGACCTCAGCCGCGACCTAGCCGATGCGCTGATGCGCGCCGTCGGCTCGGAGCCTGGAACTCCGATCCCTCCTGCCGGGCTTCCCGATGATGGTCCGAGACTGCAGGACCTCGTCGACCTCGGTCAGCGACTCGAGGTGACCGTGCACTCGGACTTCGAGTTCTGGGTCAGCGGTGTGGCCGACGTCGAGGGTGAGGTCGCCGAGTCGTTGCAGAGCGCGAGCGAGGGCATCATTCCCACCGCGCGGCTCAGCGCGGTCGATTCCGCCTACTGGTGCGACGCGGGTGCCAAGGAGCATCTGCGCTGGGTACTCGACCGCGATGAGACACGCGCCCTCGACGCGCTGGCTCGGCTGCATGCAGCCGGCGCTATCGGTGTGGGCGAGGGAAGCCGCTTTGTCGGCTCGTTCCGTGCGCTCGGCCTAATCATTCCGGTGTGGGACCTGCCGGTCGGCACGGGCAGCGCACCGCTTGAGGCCGAGACGGGCCCGTGGTTGGCGAGGTTTGACGAGGCCTATGCCATCGACTCGGGGCTCACGCCGAACGAGCGACGGGCGCGAGCGGGATTGGTGAATCGCCAGGTCACGCTGAGCTGAGAAGTCCGCTGGTCGGATGGTCCGTGGCAAGAATCGGAGACCGTAATTCAGAATGCAGCAAGAAAATTCGCTCGTCGGCGAGTCGTGACACGGCTCATGCGCAATCTGTTAGGTTGCTCTAGTTCGGGCGTCGCTGCATCCCCCGTCGGCGGCGTCCGAACACTATTTGTCTGATAGATCCCGATGTCATCTCTCGAGGCCTCTCTCGGACTTTTCTGCGGCATGTCTAGGCATTCAGCAATAATTAAGAGGTCCCGACTGGCTTCGTCCCGGGCCTCAGCACGGTGATAACTGCCGTCGCCGCAACGCTGCCAGCCCCGTGCGGATAGCCTGATCCGGTGCTCCTCGACTCTTCCTCCTCCTCCGTGCTGACCCTGCTTGCCCTCGGGGTGGCTGTGGTGGCACTGGGCGTGGCGATGGCGCTGGCCCTGCGACTGAGCAAGCTGAACCGGGGGTATGCGCTGCTCGAGAGTCGTGACGGCGCTGACACCTTCGTGGAGGTGGTGGCACGCAACGTCGAAGCCATGGACGACCTCCGCGATAACGTCGGAGCAATGCGCTCGGAGATCAAGCGGCTTCGCTACGAACTCGGTGACGCGGTTCGCCACGTGTCGGTGGTGCGGTACGACGCGTTCAATGATCTGGCCGGCCGGCTCTCCTTCTCGGCGGCCATGCTCGATGATGGCGCCAACGGGCTCGTCCTCACGTCGATCCACGCTCGGTCTGAGACCCGCCTCTACATCAAGGGCGTTCGTGCCGGCTCGAGCGACAACCAGCTGTCTCCCGAGGAGCGGCAGGCCGTTGACGTAGCCCTGGGGCAGAAGTCGTGAACCAGCCCACCATCGCCTTCTTGGGCCCGCGGGGTACCTTCTCCGAGGCGGCCCTGCGGGCGATGCCCCAGAGTTCTGACGCCGAGTTGGTGGCCATGGGATCGGTCACCGAGGCCCTGGCGGCGGTTCGTGCCGGAGCAGTCACCATGGCGCTCGTACCGATCGAGAGTTCCTCGGAGGGTCAGGTCTCGACCACGCTCGACGAGCTAGCGCTGGGAGAACCACTGTGCATCATCGACGAGTACGCGCACCCGGTGCGGTTCGCCCTGCTGGTGAGGCCCGGTACCCCGCTCGAGTCTGTGCGTCGAGTGGCCACCCATCCCGCGGCGGAGGCTCAGTGCCGGCTGTGGTTGCACGAGAATCTCGGCGACCACGTCATCATGCCGGCCACGTCGACTGCGGGTGCCGCTGCGTCACTCACCAGTGACGCCCCCTACGACGCTGCAATCGCGCCAGCGGTCGCGGCCGAGTACTACGGGCTCGAGATTCTCGCCGACGACATCGGCGACGCCGAGGGCGCTGCCACGCGCTTCGTGCTGGTGACTCTGCCGGCCCCACCGCCCGCTCCCACGGGCACCGACAAGACCTCGCTCGTGCTGTTCATGCGTGAGAACCACTCCGGCGCCCTGCTCGAGATCCTCACTGAACTCGCCGTGCGCGGCGTTAACCTCACGCGCATCGAGTCGCGGCCCATCAAGCGAGCGCTGGGCGACTACTTCTTCGTGGTCGACGCCGAAGGCCATGTGCTCGACCCCCGGCTCGGCGAGGCCATGGCCGGACTACACCGAGTGTGCTCGTCTATCCGCTACCTCGGGTCGTACCCACGGCATGACGGCCGTGCACCCCAGACCGAGGCCTGGACTGAGAATGCCGAGTTCCTGTCGGCGGGCGTCTGGCTTGAGCGACTGCGCGCCACCGGCATCGCCGACTAGCGGCCGACTAGCTGCAGTGAGCAGCGTCGCGAACACCTAGTGCAGGGGTGGCTCAGATAAACGAGCGAAGCCGTAGTGAGTTGCTGACCACGAACACGCTCGACAGGGCCATGGCGGCGCCTGCGAGAAGCGGGGTAAGCAGTCCGGCCATCGCCAGCGGAATCATGGCGACGTTGTAGCCGAAGGCCCACAGCAGGTTGCCCCGAATCGTGCGCAGGGTGCGGCGCGCCAGCCTGATTGCCGTCGCCGCCGAACGTAGATCGCCGCTCACGAGGGTGAGGTCGGAGGCCTCGATGGCAGCGTCGGCTCCCGTGCCCATCGCGAGGCCGAGGTCAGCGGCGGCCAGAGCCGCGGCGTCGTTCACTCCGTCGCCCACCATGGCGACTACGGCGCCGGTGGCCTGCAGCCGTGCGATCTCGGCCACCTTGTCCTCAGGTCGAACGTTGGCCACGACGTCGACCGAAGGGATGCCGACCTGTGCGGCAACGGCCTGTGCTGAAGAGAGATTGTCGCCCGTGATGAGCACCGGGCGAAGGCCTAGGTCGCGCAGTTCGGCGATCGCCTGTGCTGAGGTGGGCTTAACCGTGTCTGACACGCTCACAACCCCGGCTCCCGCTCCGTCGATAGCGACGGCCACCACGGTGGCGCCGGCTTCGGCCGCCGAGGCAATCGCGCGCTCGAGGGGTCGAGAGGCGACCACGTCGACAGAGAAGTGAGCGGTGAGCCAGTCGATGCGTCCGGCCGCGATGTGGCGACCGTTCACTATTCCTGACACTCCGAGGCCAGCCGACGAGGTGAATGCCTCGACCGATGCCAAACCTTCGAGGCCGACCAGCCCGAGGCGCTCGACCGCACCTCCGGCGATGGCGCGTGCCACGGGGTGCTCTGAGGCGTGTTCCAGTGACCCCACAAGGTGCAGAAACTCATCGGTGGGGCCGAGGGCGGTCACCTCGCCGAGCGTCATACGGCCGGTCGTGATGGTTCCGGTCTTGTCGAGGGCGATCGTGGTGATGTGCCGCGTGTCCTCGAGCACCTCGGGGCCGCGAATGACGATGCCCAGTTGTGCACCGCGCCCGGTGCCCACCAGCAGGGCGGTGGGAGTGGCAAGGCCGAGAGCGCAGGGGCAGGCGATGATCAACACTGAGACGGCCGCGGTGAAGGCTGCCTGGGTGCTGCCGGTCGCGAGCCACCACCCACCGAGGGTCAGCAGCGCGAGCCCGATGACCACCGGAACGAACACCGACGAAACGCGGTCAGCCAGGCGCTGCACCGGGGCCTTCGAGTTCTGTGCGGCGGTGATGAGCCGGCCCATCTGGGCGAGCCGCGTGTCGAAGCCCACTCTGATCGCGCGCACCACCAGCCGACCGCTGACGTTGACGGTGGCCCCGGTGACCGCCGAACCGGGTTCGACCTCGATGGGCACAGACTCACCCGTGAGCATTGCCTCATCAACTGCGGAGACTCCGAGTAGTACCACCGCATCGGTAGCGATGGTCTCGCCAGGGCGCACCACGAACACGTCGCCCACGCGGAGCGCGGATGCCGAGATCGCGACCTCGCGACCGCCCTCTCCGGTAACTGGGTCGGCGCCGTCGAGGAGAGACGCATCCTTGGCCCCCAGCGCCAGCAGCGCGCGCAGGGCTGCGCTGCCGTTCTGCTTGGCGCGCAGTTCGAACCAGCGGCCGGCGAGGATAAACACCGGCACGGTGGCGGCGACTTCGAGATACAGGTGCGGCGTTGACATGGCATCGGCCATGGTGCCGCTGTGGCCGCTGCGCGGCACCAGCCACTCGAGCGACATGGTGTAGTCGGCCCCGCCCGCACCCCCGAAGAAGAGAGCCCACGTGCTCCAGAGCCAGGCGGCCAGCACACCCACGCTGATGAGAGTGTCCATGGTCGCGGCGCGGTGACGGGCATTGAGCCACGCTGCGTGGTGAAAGGGCCAGGCGCCCCACGCCACCACGGGGGTCGCGAGGGCAAAGGCCACCCACTGCCAGAAGGGGAACTGCAGCGCTGGAACCATCGAGAGGACCAGCACTGGAACTGCCAGTGCACCCGACACGATGAAGCGCAGGCGTATCGCGTGCTCCTCGTCGCGCTCGATCGCATCGACCACCCCTGACTCGGCCTCCGAGGGGGCAATGGCTCGGTAGCCGGTCGCCTCGATGGTGGCCACCAGGGCGTCAACCGAGACTGTCGAGGCGTGCTCAACGTGCGCGACCGAGGTGGCGTAGTTGACCGTGGCGCTCACGCCGGGAACCTTGTTGAGCCGTCGTTCGATGCGCGCAGCGCATGACGTACATGTCATGCCCGTGACCGTGAGGTCAACAGACTCCGCGGCTTCAAGGCTCATGCGAGGCTGTAGCCCGCTTCGGCAATGGCGGCTTCCACCTCGTCGAGATCGAATCCTGACTCGCTCGTGATGGTGACGCGGCCGGCAGCGAGGTCGACATCGACGCCAGTGACTCCGGCTACTCCGGACACCTCCTCGGTGACCGCCGAGACGCAGTGACCGCAGGTCATTCCGATGACCTGAACCTCGACGCTGATGCTCATGGCTCTCCTAGGTGGTGGGGGCGCTGGGTGGTGACGAAGGCTGTGCTCGCTAGCTCTTGACCAGGCGGCTGATGGCTGCGATGGCTTCCTGAAGCTTTACGTCGGCCTCAGGGCCACCGCGGCGCGCAGCGTCGGCAACGCAGTGCGCGAGATGGTCCTCGAGCAGCAGCAGCGCGACGCTCTCGAGTGCGCGGGTGGCGGCCGACACCTGAGTGAGCACATCAATGCAGTAGGTGTCGTCAGAGACCATGCGCTGGAGGCCGCGCACCTGTCCCTCGACGCGCTTGAGCCGGCTGAGCACGGCTGCCTTGTCAGTGGTGTAACCCGGAGCGTGATCCATGTGACCTCCTTCGCTTCACCTAACGGTATACCCCCCGGGGGTATTCCGTGAGGTGGCAGACGTACGAACCGGCCGGCACCAGGGGTGCCGGCCGGTTCGCGGGGTCGTGACTGAATGACAGGTGCTACGCCACTGCTCGGAAACCCGAGAGGCGGCTTGCGTACCAACTGTTGCTGAGGCTGGTGATGACCACGCCCGAGTTGTAGTTGGCCGAGTGGATCATCTTGTTGCGGCCCAGGTACAAGCCCACGTGGTGTGCTCCCTTGCGGAAGAAGAACACGAGGTCGCCCGGCCTGGCTTGAGCCCGGCTGATGTGACGCAGGGTGGCGAACTGGTCGTACGACGAGCGCCCGATCGAGCGACCAGCCGTGCGCCAGACGTAACTGGTGAATCCTGAGCAGTCAAAGGCACGCGGTCCGGACGATCCGGCCGAGTAACTCATTCCCTTGCGGCTCATGCCGATCTTCACGGCAGTGGACCTGAACTCTGCGGCACGCGCGACGAGCACTGCCTTGGAGCGCGCAGCATGTACGGCAACATGTGCCACTGCGCGAGCCTGTGAGGCGGCTGCCCGGTTGATGACTGCTTGCTGGCGTGCGGTTGCGATGGTGAGACGCTCCTCACGGAAGGCGCCTTGATCGGCTGCTGCCACCGTGCCCGCGGGCGAGGTGGACAGCAGGGTTGTTGAGTGGGCTACTGGCACCGCGATCAGCCCGGCCAGGAAGGCCGCGCCGACGGTGGGGCCAACAATATGCATGACAAATAAACGTGAGCGTTTAAACAAGAGCACGGATCCTCCCGAATCCGCCTACCGGGTTAGCTGACGGGCTCGGGCTGGGGGATCTGCCCTACCGGAGGTCACCCTTGCGGGCCTCCACCGGATTCGCCCCGGGACTGATTGGGTCCCCGGTCCTTCATAAGGTTCGGCGGTAGCCCGCACACGTGCGGTCACGTGTAGGTAACGGGCGTAGTTGCACGCTAGGCGCCGTCACCCATTCGTGGCGACCGCGAATCGCCTTGAATGTGGCACAGGTCACAGTGCCTACGAGGGGAGAGGGCCGAAAGTCCCGCCAGACGTTCCCGGCAATTGAGAATTGGCTCCCTCTGCCTAACCGAGGGTGGGCGTGATCCACGGGGGCGTGGGCGTCGCGGTGGGCGAACTGCCGTCGTACTTGGTTCGCACCGAAAGCGCCGATTTCTTCAGCGTGCCGCAGGTCTCGACAAGAATCATCGCAGGAGCGCCGTACCAGCGGGCTCCGTTCGCATCTAGGCTCACGGGCATGAGCACCACACCTGACCTCGATGCCCTCGCCCAACGTCGAGAGGAACTCAACGCGCGTTACCTCACGCCGGTGGGCGAGCGCCCCGCCAGCAGCGGGCGCGGCATTCACCACGCCGCCCTGATTTGTTCCGATGTTGAGCAGACGATCGATTTCTACCAGGGCCTGCTCGGTTTTCCGCTAGTCGAATTGGTTGAGAACCGCGATTACCCCGGCTCGTCACACTTCTTCTTCGATGTGGGCAATCGCACGCTGCTCGGATTCTTCGACTTTCCGGGCCTGGGTCTCTTGCCCGGAGTTGAGGCCATTGGCGGCGTGCAGCACATCGCCATCTCGGTCGAGCGCGAACGCTGGGAGCAGCTGCGCGAGCGCCTCGAGGCCGCAGGAATCGCCTATGTGGGGCCCGACATGGGAGTTCCCGAGTCGATGTACTTCCGCGACCCCGACGGAATCGGTGTCGAACTGCTGAGCGACCCGCTGATGTACTTCGCCGGCCGGCAGCTCGACGTATAACTCTGCATCGACACTGGATTAGGTCGAGCGCGCACCGGGCCGATCGCCGGAGTCGAGCTAAGTGGCCAGAATCGACTCGATGAGCCCGGCCACAGCCTCGTGCGCGTTGGAGCCGATGATCGCGGTGGCGGCTGCCTGCGCCGCGGGGTGAGCCTCCGACATCGAGTACGAATGACCGGCCCACGTGAGCATTGCAATGTCGTTGGGCATGTCTCCGCACGCTACGACTTCGGTGGAGTCGATGCCGAGGGAGCGTGTGATCTCGGCGAGGGTGGTGCCCTTGTTCACCCCGAGGGCGCTCATCTCGAGCAGCACGTCGTCGGAGCTCGAGTGGGTGACCTCGACCAGGTCGGCGACAGCGCGGTCGGCGGCATCGAGCAAGGTATCGGCGTCGTGTCCGTGGTTGCCGTGCGGCCGGGCAAGCAGTTTGGTGATGCCGGGGCGTGCGAACAGAACATCGGGCTCAAGAATCTCGGTGCCGGGGGGTATTTCCCAGCGTGGAACGTAGCCAGTGCTCAACGCGAACGATGAGCTGTCAAGTCCGAGGCCCTCGGTGGCGTACTCGACGGCAAAGGTGATGTCAGGGGCGACAGCACGCAGACGGTCTGCCGTGGCGCGCGCGCTGACCGGGTCGATGGGGTGCACGCGACGGATGATCTCGGCTTCCATATCAATCACAAGCGCCCCATTGGCACCGATGGCTGTGCCGTGGTGGCCGGTCATCTCTGCGATGGGGCGAATCCAACGAGGTGGACGGCCGGTCACGAACACCACCACGATTCCCCGCTCGATTAGGGCGTCGATGGCCTCGCGGGTGCGCTGGCCGATGGTGCCGTCGGGAAGCAGCAGGGTTCCGTCGAGGTCGGTGGCAAACAGTCGAATGCCCGAAGGTGGCTGAGCTGCGGTCATGGGTCCTCCGTCGATGTCGCGCGTCGGGCGCCTGCGACGCACTCCAACCTAGCGAGGAAGCGGGTACCCCGAATCTCCCAACCCACTCGCGGCTCGAGCCGCAGGGGAGTAAGTTCTCCTCAACTCAACCTGCAGACGACGCCTGGAGGTTGTCCGTCCCCACAGCGAGGAGCGACCCATGGCGATTGACGAGACCGTTCGGCAGCACAAGTACACGCTCGACGAGAGCGAGATGCCTACTGCGTGGTACAACATCATCCCCGATCTGCCCTCGCCGCCGCCGCCGCCGCTGCACCCGGGCACCCACGAGCCGGTGGGCCCCGAAGACCTCATGCCGCTGTTCCCGATGGCGCTGATCATGCAGGAGGTGTCGCAGGATCGGTACATCGAGATTCCCGGTGCCGTGCAGGACATCTATCGGCAGTGGAGGCCGTCACCGCTCTTCCGCGCACACAAGCTTGAGAAGGCTCTCGACACCCCGGCACGCATCTACTACAAGTACGAGGGCGTGTCGCCCGCGGGTTCACACAAGACCAACACGTCGGTGCCTCAGGCCTACTACAACGCGGTCGAGGGCATTACCAAGCTCACGACCGAGACCGGCGCCGGACAGTGGGGCACCGCGCTCGCTTTTGCCTGCGCGCTCTTCGGGCTCGAGTGCGAGATCTGGCAGGTCGGGGCCTCGTACGACGCCAAGCCCTACCGCCGCCTGATGATGGAGGCCTTCGGCGGCGAGGTTCACCGCTCGCCGTCAGACCTCACGGCGGCCGGCCGCATGCTG
>WLOZ01000069.1 GCA_009699025.1 Actinomycetota bacterium | reverse complement strand
CTCGCGGTGATCGGCGGTCGGTCGGTGCACGCGTTTCACATCGAGGGCTGCGGGGGCGGTCACGTACCCAACGTGCTCAGCATGGCGGGGGTGGCGAACGTGATCGGCTCGTCAACCAACCCAACCCTGCCCTTCGGGCGCGACGCGGTGGCTGAGCACCTGCACATGATCATCGCGAGCCACGGACTGTCCGACGACGTACCGTCAGACATCGCGATGGCGCGAGATCGCATCCGTGCAAGCACCATGGGCGCCGAGGACGTGCTGCACGACCTCGGCATCATTCCCATCACGTCGTCTGATGCGATGGGAATGGGGCGCGCTGGCGAGACGGTGCGACGCACCCTCGCGCTCGCCGCCAAGATGAAGGGTGAGCGTGGCGCCGAGAACGAGCGGCACGATAACGAGCGCGTGCTGCGCTACCTGGCGAAGCTCACGATCAACCCCGCGATCGCGCACGGAATCTCGCACGAGGTGGGGTCGATCGGGCTCGGGCTGCTGGCCGACATCGTGCTGTGGGACCCCGCCAAGTTCGGTGCGACCCCCATGCTGGTCATCAAGGCGGGCTTCCCCGCCTGGGGATCGAGCGGCGACCCCAACGCCACCATCGAGCGGGCCCAGCCCGCCGTGATGGGGCCGCAGTTCGGAGGTCATGGCGGTGCGGCCGCGGAACTCTCGGTGGCCTTTGTGTCGATGGCCTCGCTCGGTGCTGGCGCCGACCTGCTGCCCACCCGGCGACGACGGGTGGCAGTGCACTCGATTCGCACGGTGGGGCTCGCCGACATGCGGCGCAACGGTCGCGTGGCCTCGGTACGGGTCAATCCGGCCACGGGTGAGGTGGCGGTTGATGGTGTGCCGGTCGACTCCGAAGCTGCCGAATCGGTCGCCCTCGCGAGGCTGTACTTCCTCTGACCTGATCTGTTCGAATTAGGGAGTGATCGAGGCGTTGCCGAGGTAGCGGGTTGCTAGGTCGACGTCGCCCTCGATGGTCACTGAGTCGACGACGCGCGGCGACCTGGAGTCGACCCGCCCGCAGGCGACCAGCATGAAGGTGAGCCAGTCGGTGGTGAGACGAACCGTGGGCCCGTCGGGGGCGCCAGGCTCGCCAGCGAGGGTGGTGACGAAGCGGGCCTTGCCGTCGTCACCAACCTGCACGGTGCGGTCGAACGCGACCGGCCCCGACACCACGAGCTGCAGGGAGGTGCCCGGCGCGGCGGCGACCTTCTTGGCCAGCACGAAGGGAAGTGCCGACATCAGGGTGTGTGCGGCCGAGTGCCCGCCTGCTGTGCCGAGGTGGCCGGGCAGGTCAAGCACGAGTCGCGCATCCTGCTCATGCACCCAGATGTCGAAGCACCGCATCCGGAGCATCAGGTCAAGGGGCCGCTCGGTGCCCATCGGCCCGGTCGCCACCGAGTCAGCCGCCATGTCGCCCCCGTTGAGCTGAGCAACGCGCCGGTCGATCACATCGGCGAGTTCGGCAATCACAACCTCCCGGGGCAGCCCGCGGCGCTGGTCGACGGGAGGTTCGGTGTAGCGGCTGAACCCGTCGTCACGAACGTGCGTAAGTGACGCCCACTCGGGCTCGGGCACGACGAGGTTGTCGCCTGCCACCTCTCGCTCGATGCCGACCACGTGGGCGGCGAGGTCGCCCACCGTCCATCCCGGGCAGGGCGACATGGTGTTCCACTGACTGTCATCGAGCGTGGCCACGAAATCGTGGAAGTCACGAATGCTTCCCTCCCACGCGGCGATGAGGGTCGGAACGTCGGCGTCGGACATGCGGAGCGCAGGGCTGCTGGGTGACAGGCTCATGTATCGACCCTACGACTGGATGGGCGAGGATGTGGGGGTGAGCACTGCGAACCCCACGGGAGTCACCCAGGTGTGGCGTGCCCTCTGGGCAGCAGGGCCTGAGCGGGTGGCCCTCGTCGATGAGGCGTCGGGCCGGAGTTGGCGTCGGCGTGAACTCGACGACGTCACAGCCCGCGCGGCTGCACACCTACTTGGTCGCGGTATTGCAGCGGGCGACGCGGTGATCCTCTCCGTCGCACCGTCCGACGTTGCGGCGGTGTCTTTCATCGCACTCCTTCGGCTAGGTGCCGTGGTGGTTCCGGTCAACACGGCGGCGACACCGCGCGAGATTGAGCACATCTGCGCTCTCTCAGGGGCTCGCCTCGCGCTGAGCGACTCGCTCGAAAGGTTCGAGGGGCTCGTACCGGCCGTGGCGGCGGAGTCACTTCTCGCGCCCATCGACCCAGTGGTGGCTGAGTTACTCGACCTCAGTGAGGAGTCGGCGCGGGCGCTCATCTGCTTCACCTCGGGCACCACCGGAGCACCCAAGGGTGCGCCCCTCACTCACGCAAATCTTCTGGCGGGTACACGGGCGCTGCAGCAGTGCTGGAACTGGACTCCTTCTGACGTGCTCGTCTCGGCGCTGCCGATGTTCCATGTGCACGGCCTTCTGGTGGCGCTCGCCGGAACGCTCACGTCGGGGGCAACCATCGTGATTCACTCACGCTTTGACGCCGACCGCCTTATCGACAGTGTGCGGCAGCATCATGCCACCCTCGTTTTCGGTGTTCCCACGATGTGGATGCGCCTCGCCGACAGCGGACGACTCGGTGAGCTGGCCACGCTCAGGCTGGCGGTGTCGGGCTCGGCCCCCCTGTCGCCCGCGCTGTTCAGTCGACTCGCCGACCAGCTGGGCATGGCACCGGTCGAGCGCTACGGAATGACAGAGACTCTCATCCTCACCAGCACGCCGGTCGACGGCGTGCGCAGGGCAGGCACCGTGGGCCGGCCGCTGCCCGGCATGTCTGTGCGAGTGGCCGACGACGGCGTGGTTGAGGTACGCGGTGAGAGCGTGTTCGGGGGCTACATCACGAGTAGGGCCGACGAGCCGCTGCTGCAAGACGGCTTCACCGACGACGGCTGGTTTCGCACCGGCGACATCGGCCAGTGGGACGGCGACGATCTTCGACTCATCGGCCGCTCCAGCGAGCTCATCATCACGGGCGGGTACAACGTGTACCCCCGCGAGGTCGAAGACGTGCTGCGTGCCGACCCGCGCATCGTCGACGTCGCCGTAGTGGGCATTCCCGATGACGTGTGGGGAGAGAGTGTCGTGGCGTTCGTGGTGATGGGCCCCGCGGCCCTCGGCGACGACGCGACTATCGCGGCGTGGAAGGCGCTCGCCGAGAGTGAGCTCGCGCCCTATAAGAGGCCACGCAGTTGGACCATCGTTGACGAACTCCCTCGCAACGCGATGGGCAAGGTGATGCGCGACGACCTGAGCGCGCGAGGTCGTGGGCCAGAGTCGCCAGGCTGAGAGTTAGCGTCCGCGCTCGCGAGCAGCCTGAGCCTCGTCAGCCGCAGCGAGGGCCGCCAGCCGCGCGTTATAGGCCTCGAGTTCGTGGTCGCCGTCGCGGTCGACCTGACGGTCTCGTCGGCGGGCGATCTTGGTGTCGTCCTTGGCCCACTGCACGCTGAGTGCCACCAGCACTATGAGCGCCGGGATTTCGCCGAACCCCCACGCGATGCCGCCGGCCACGTGGGTGTCGGCGAGCAGGTCGGTGACCCAGGGGGGCTGCACCCGGGCGAACCAGTCACTGGCCATGGGCCCGCTTGCGCTCATGATGGGCAGCGCGAAGAAGCTGTGCACCACCATCGACACCAGCAGCAATATGAGCTTGGCCCAGTGCGGAAGGGGGCGCGGCAGGGGGTCGATGCCGATAATGACCCAGTAGAAGAGGTATCCGGCCAGAAGGAAGTGTCCGCTCATCACCACGTGACCGAGGTGGGTGCTCATCAGCGTGGCGAAGAGCGACGTGTAGTACATGCCGTACAGCCCGACGGTGTAGATGGCCAGCACGACCAACGGGTTGGTGAACACCTTGGCAAGGGGTGAGTGCAGTGCCCACACGATGAGCTCGCGTGCACCGAACCTCCCGTCCTTCGAGGGCGGAAGCGCGCGCAGCGCGAGGGTGAAAGGTCCGCCGAGGACGAGCAGAATCGGGGCCAGCATGGCGAGCGTCATGTGCTGCGCCATGTGCAGGCTGAACGACACCGGCGAGTACTCGGCCACGCCAGCGTTCGTTGCCCAGATGAGTACAGCGACGCCGAGTAGCCACGACACCGTTCGACCCAGGGGCCAGCGGTCACCTCGGGCATGCAGTCGTAGGGCGGCCGCCAGGTAGAGGCCGCCGGCGAGCAACCCGGCGATGAGGAAGAAGGCGTCGGGGTGCCAGCCGAAGAGAACCGACGTGAACGTGGGAGCCGGTGGGTAGGGGTAGCCGATCAACTCCTCGCCGGAAGACAGCACGGCAGTCACTGCCCGAGGGGTGGGGGTGCTGGCGAGTGACACCGCGAGTCCGAGGGCAACGGCGAGCAGGCCTACCTCGAGCAGCAGCAGCTTCCTGAATGCCGCGGCCGCACCGCTCGCCAGACTGGGCAGAAGTCGCCCGCGGAGGCGCTGCGCGAGCACCAGCAGCAGAACGAGAACCGCGACCTTCGCGAGCAGGATCAGGCCGTACGACGTGGTGAGCAGTTGGCCCGGCGAGCTCAGGCGGGTCGCGGCGTTGAGCGCTCCTGACAGCACGAGCACCCCGACCAGCCAGGTGGCAAGTGTTCCGAACCTCTTCGCCATCGTGGCCAGATCTGACTCGCGCCTCCACGCAGCACCGAGCAGTGCCACCACGCCCGCGCACCACAGGGTGGCGGCCACCTGATGAATGATGCCGCTGGTGATCGCCACTGCATGGTCGCCGAGTCCGGCCGCGTGGCCGCTCAGTGCCGGAAACCCCACGCCGATGAGAGAGATAACCAGCCAGATGAACGACGCGATGACACTGGTGGTGAACACGCACCCAACCCCGACGAGCAGCGCCACGATTGCCGTGAGCAGCAGCGAGTGGCTCGGTGAGAGATCCCAGGCGTAGGTGAGAAACACCGAGGGTGACAGCGCTTCGGAGATCGAGATGGCGAGCACAGACGACAGCGTGAGTACTGCCGTAAGCACGCACACACCAGCCCATGCGAAGGCCGCCCACGCCGCCCGCACGAGCGCCGCGCGGCCTGCGGCCGACACCACCCCGCCGCGTCCGGTGGGTCCGAGCATTGCGGCGTACAGCAGGGCAGACACCGTGAGAATTCCGAGCAGCAGCTCAGCGAGGCGGGCGATGGGCAGGCCCCAGCCCACCAGCGGCCCGGCGTCGGGAAGCCCGTCGGGGGCGGGAGTCCAGCCGCCGCCGCCGAGAGCAAGACCGACGAGCAGCGCCGCGAGGGACGCCCCGACGATGACGGCGGGGGACACCCACGGGCGCGAGCCTTTCACGACGTGCTCCGCCGCCGCATGGCGAATGCAATCGCGGTTCCCACGAGGGCGACCACCACCACCGCGCCGATGAGTGTGGGCATTCCGTTGGTGCCGGTGGCAACTGCTGGGGCTTCGGTGGGCGTCGCTGACGTGGGAGTCGGTGCCGACGTCGATGATGCCGACCCTGCCGCGATGGTGAAGGTGAAGGTTCCCGTCACGGGATGGCCGTCGTCGGCCACGGCGCGCCACGCGACCGTGTAAAGCCCGTCACCCTCGGCCTGCGGCCATGGTGCGCTGACCACGGCGTCGGTCACGCTTGTGGCCCCGAGATTCACCGCGGTGCCGTCGGCCGACTTCACCACGAGGGAGGCGCCCTGGCTGAGGATGGGCTCGTTGAAGGTGAGGGTGATGACTGATGGAGCTGAGCTGAGGGTCGACCCAGCCACTGGATTCGACTGCAGCAACTCGGTATGTGCCGAGGCTGCGGTGGTGGTGCTGGCCATCACACCGACGAGCAGTGCGAGAACAGCAACCGAGCGGCGAATCATGCCTTCGAGCGTACGCTGCTCTCGGCGCGCTCATCGAGCGCGCGTGTGGCCGCGGCAGCCCCGGCTGCCTCCTGACGGCGGTGCGAGGCGTCGGCGACCCGGCCGGCCTCACCGGCACGAGCCCGCATGACCAGGGCTGAGATGGCCACCACCACCAGCACCGTCAGACCACCAAGGCCCAGGGTCCAGCGCGGACCCGCGGTGTCGGCAACCCACCCGAGCAGCGGTGCGCCAAAGGGCGTACCTCCGAAGAAGAGCAGCAGGTACGCGCCCATCACCCGCCCGCGCATCTCGGGGGCGCAGTGCAACTGCACGTAACCCTGCGCCGCAGTGCTAAAGGTGAGCGCGGCAAATCCCACCAGGGGCATCCACAGGGCGAGGGTGACCACGCTGGGCATCAGGGCCGCTCCCATCTCGAGGATGGAAAAGCCGATGGCGGCGCTGGCAACCAGTGCCAGCGGCGGCGCGCCTCTGCGGGCGGCCAGCAGCGAGCCTGCGAGTGAGCCGACGGCCATCGACGTCGACAGCAGGCCGAGGTCGGCCGCTGTTCCCCCGAACTGTTCGCGCGCCATCAGCGCCAGGGTGAGCGCAAAGTTGAAGCCAAAGGTTCCGACCGCTGCCACCACCACCAGCACGAGCATGAGGTCAGCTCGGCCGCGCAGGTAGGAGATTCCGTCGCGAAGTTTCACCTCACCCTTCTTGCCGAGCGTGGCAGGCGTTGCTAGGTCGGCCATTCTGATCAGTGACAGGGCCACGATGGCCGCGCCAAAGGAGATGCCGTTGAGGAGAAAGACCCAGCCGGTGCCGATCAGTGCGATGAGTACTCCGGCGATGGCCGGGCCACCGATTCTCCCGAGGTTGAACGACGCACTATTGAGGGCCACAGCGTTGGTGAGGCGATCACGTCCGACCAGCTCAGCCACGAAGGCCTGACGCGCGGGCGCGTCGAGCGCTGAGATGATGCCGAGCACCAGCGAAAGCGCGTACAGCAGCGTGATGGTGATGTCGCCGGTGAGTGTCAGCGTGGCCAAGACGAGGGCGAGCAGACCCATGGCTCCCTGCGTCACGATCAGCAGTGAGCGTCGGCGCATTCGGTCGGCGAGCTTGCCGCCCCACAGGCTGAACAGTAGGTAGGGCGCAAACTGCAGGCCCATGGTGACACCGAGGGCAGCCCCCGATCCGCCGGTGAGCGTCAGCACCAGCCAGTCTTGGGCAACGCGCTGCATCCAGGTTCCGGTGTTGCTCGCCAGCATGCCGGTGAAGAACAGGCGGTAGTTGCGCACGCTGAGCGCGGAGAAGGTGGGACTCATGCGCCGGCCAGCCGGTCAAGAATCGGTGACGCCTGGGCGAGAATTCGTCGCTCGTCGGGCGACAGCTCGTCAAGCAGATCTGCCAGCAACGCATCACGGCGACGGCGATCCTTAACCAACATTTCGCGCGCCGCGTCGGTAATGGAAATTACTGACCGACGACGATCGGTATCGGACGATCCGCGCGTGATCAGGGCCAACTCGTCAAGGCTGGCGAGCGTGCGGGTTGCCGACGGGGGTCGGATTCCTTCGTGCAGCGCCAACTCGCCGGCGGTGAGTGGACCGTGGCGATCGAGGGTGGCCAGCATCGACACCTGACCGAGAGTGAGGCCGTGGTCGGCCCGCTCTGTGCGCAGTCGACGAGCCAGCCGAGTGACGCTGATACGCAGGTCGCTTGACAGTTCGGTGGGCTGCCCGGTCGTTGTCATGTTACTTAGCATAACTAACGATCACCGGTGAGGCAACCCGACGCCCTAGTCGGGGTCTACCTGGGCCGACCTGCTACCGATCTGCGGCGTAGTGCGCCGGGCTTCAGCCCGGTGGTGAAGCGCCGCGCCGTGGTGAACCTTTTGTCAGACCCTTGGCCGATACTCGAGCCATGTTGAAGCGGTTCCGGTATCGGGCGTACCTCACGCGTCCCGATCAGGAGGCGGCGCTCAACAGGACGTTCGGGTGCGCGCGGGTCGTGTACAACGACGTGATCCATGCTCGCGAGGAAGCGCACAAGGCTGGGTTGCCGTTCCCGAAGACTGGCGACTTATCCAAGCAGTTGATCACTCTTGCGAAACTCTCCCCGGAACGGGCTTGGCTGAGCGAAGT
>WLOZ01000068.1 GCA_009699025.1 Actinomycetota bacterium | reverse complement strand
CCCGCCGAAACCCGGATCATTGTGGTGGCCAACCAGAAGGGTGGCGTGGGCAAGACCACGTCCACGGTGAATCTGGCCGCTTCCCTTGCGCTGCAAGGCTTGCACGTCCTTGTTGTTGACCTCGACCCGCAGGGGAACGCGTCGACGGCGCTGAGGGTTGACCATCACGGAGACGTTCCGAACGTCGACGATGTCATGGTCGATGGTGCCCCTCTCGAGTCGGTGGTGGTGAGGGCGCCCGATCTTGACGGACTCTGGTGTGCCCCGGCCTCCATCGAATTGGCCGGTGCCGAGATTAGCCTGGTGCCGATGGTGGCACGTGAGACGAGGCTGTCGAAGGCCCTGCAGGCCTATCTCCCGGCGCATGAGTCGACGTGGGGACGTCGTCTCGACGTGGTACTCATCGATTGCCCACCCAGCCTGGGCCTGTTGACCGTGAACGCCTTTGTTGCGGGCAGCGAGGTGTTAATTCCCGTGCAGTGCGAGTACTACGCCCTTGAGGGGTTGGGACAACTGCTGGCCAACCTCGAACTGATTCGGGCTCATCTCAACCCGGATCTGCACGTGTCTCACCTCCTGCTCACCATGGCCGATGCTCGCACCCGCCTGTCGTCGGAGGTCATCGCCCAGGTGCGCGAGCACTTCGGCGATCGAGTGCTGCCGACGGCCATCCCACGGTCGGTCAGGGTGTCGGAGGCTCCGAGCTACCAGCAGACGGTGCTCACCTATGACCCGGGTTCTGCGGGCGCGCGGGCCTACCTCGCGGCAGCTCGGGAAATGATCCTGTGGACAGAGTACGGCAGTTATACACAGACAAATAAGACATAAGACCCGTAATAGACACTTATCCACATGCCCGTAAGTTCGCCACTCCCCGAGTGGGGCGAACCGCACACCTCCCGAGGGGACTCCATGGCACCGAAGCGACGAGCACTGGGGCGTGGACTGGGGGCGCTGATCCCAGCCGGACCCTCATCACTCGAGGCACAGGCCGACAACGACGCTCCAGCGGCCACAGACCTGCCGGAGGCGACCGTTGTCACCGTGCCGTTGGTCGACGTGCCGGCGCACTACCGCGAAATTCCCCGGAACTCGATCTCCACGAACCCTCGCCAACCGCGGCAGGTCTTCGAGGAGGAGGCCATGGCCGAACTGGTGCACTCAATCCGCGAAATCGGACTGCTGCAGCCGGTTGTCGTGAGACCCACCTCTGATCCCGACAGGTTCGAACTCGTCGCAGGGGAGCGTCGCTGGCGCGCCTCGCAATTGGCGGGGCTCACGGCGATCCCCGCCATCGTGCGTGAGACCCCGGACGACCACCTGCTGCGAGACGCGCTGATCGAGAATCTGCACCGATCATCTCTCAACCCTCTGGAGGAGGCTGCTGCCTACCAGCAACTTCTCGACGACTTCGGGTGCACGCAGGACGAGCTTGCGGCCCGGATTGGCCGCTCGCGGCCCCAGGTGACCAACACCATCCGGTTGCTGAGGCTTCCACCTCCGGTGGCCCGTCGCGTGGCGGCGGGAGTGCTGTCGGCGGGTCATGCCCGGGCGTTGCTGTCGCTCGGCGACGAGGCGGCGATGGAGGCTCTGGCCACGCGCATCGTTGCCGAGGGCCTGAGTGTTCGCGCGACCGAGGAGATCGTGTCGATCGGGGCGGCGGGCGGTAAGCGCAAGGAGCGACGCCCCCGAGGAGCTCGCACCACACCGGTGGAGGTTGCCGAATTGGTCGATCGGGCTGCCGAGGTGCTCGAGACGAGGATCACCGCGGAGGTCAACCGAACGCACGGTCGAATGATCGTGGAGTTTGCGTCGATCGAAGACCTTCGACGCATCGTCGACATCCTCGAGCGGACGACCACGCACGACAGATCAGCGACGCCCCACGGCTGATGCCACGAGGCCAGCGACCACCGCTCCGAGCTCGAGCCCCGCGGCTACCACCGCTTGCGGAAACAGCGAGGTCTCAGTCATTCCAGGAGCAACGCACATTTCGAGCAGAGTGACCTCACCCTGCGGGCTCACCATCAGGTCGGCCCTCGACCAGTCACGCAGCGACAGTTCGCGATGCGCGGTGACGGCAACCTCAGCCGCCACCGCGAGCACGTCAGGCGAGAGCCGGGCGGGGATGAAGAACTCAGTGGCGCCGGCCGTATATCGCGCGTGATAGTCGTAGAAGTCACGGTCGGGGACGATCTCAACCGCAGGCAGGGCCCGAGGGCCCGCCTCGTCATCGATCACGCACACCGCGATCTCGACGCCATGGACGAACTCTTCCAGCATGACCGTGTCGCCGTATGCGAAGGCGTCGACCATGGCCCCGGGCAATTCGGAGGGGTGGCGAACAATGGACACTCCGAGCGCCGACCCACCCTTGGTGGGTTTCACCACCAGCGGTAGACCGATCGAGCCCATGAAGGCGTCAAGCACGGCGCTGGCTCCGAGTTGTCGGAAGGCCGAGTGCGGAAGTGCCACCGATCGAGGAACACGCACGCCATGGTGCCTCAGACGAGCTGCGGCTACAGGCTTGTCAAAAGCTGCGCGACAGGACTCTCCGTCGGAGCCGAGATAGCGAATCGAAAGGGCGTCGAGGACATCGCGCAGTGCGCCGTCTTCGCCGGCGGCTCCATGCAGCATCGGAATGACACAGGAGGGGCGCTCCTGAGCCAGTGCCTCGAGCAGCGACTCGTCGAGATCGCGCTCTTCAACGGTGAGTCCCTGTTCGCGCAACGCCTTCGCCACCCGACGTCCGGATCGGAGGGAGACATCGCGCTCGGGCGACAGGCCGCCTGCCAGCACCACGATCGGGGAGTCCGTCATCACAGGTCCGTTCAGGCGAGGTGGGGGGTGGGGGTATGGGTCGAGGGGTCGTCCCGCTTGACTGCGGACGGTGCTGCGCGATTTCCGAAGGTTGACACGAACGACAGTTCACTTTCGATGACTCCGGCGAGGCGGCGCACGCCCTCACGAATTCGATCAGGCTCGGGAAAGCAGTACGACAGCCGTAGCGCCTCGGTGCCCGACCCGTCGGCAAAGAAGCCCGTGCCCGGAACATAGGCCACGAGGGCGGCCACTGCGCGCGGTAGCATCGCGCGGGAGTCGAGTCCGGCCGGAAGCGTGACCCAGGAGTAGAAGCCGCCCTGAGGCACCGTCCAGGTGGTGCCGGGCGGCATCATCGACTCGAGGCTCTCGAGCAGGGCATCGCGGCGCTCGCGATAGAGCTCGCGGAAGCTTTTGATCTGGTCGGTCCACGGCTGGGTGGCGAGATAGTCGGACACCGTGAGTTGGCAGAAGTTTGACGGGCATAGCACCGCCGACTCTGCAGCCAGAACGAGCTTCTCGCGCACTCCGTGCGGAGCGACCGCCCAGCCCACCCGGAGCCCCGACGCAATCGTCTTAGAGAACGAGCCGAGATAGACGACTCCGTCGGCATCGTCAGCTCGTATCGCGCGCGGGGCCACACCCCCCGAGTACGGGCCGTCGAAGCCGAGAAGGCCATACGGGTCATCCTCGAGCACTAGAAGGCCGTGCCGCTGCGCCACGGCCAGCACCTCGGCACGCCGCTCAGGGCCCTGGGTGACGCCGGCTGGGTTGTGGAACGACGGAATGGTGTACACCATCTTGGGCCGACGACCACTGGCCACGACGCGAGCGATCGCCTCGTCGAGAGCGCTGGGCTGCAACCCCTCATTGTCCATCGCCACGTGCACCACATCGCACTCGTACGAACGGAAGACGCCGAGAGCACCTACATACGAGGGAGCCTCGACAAACACGACGTCGCCGGGATCGCAGAAGACGCGCACCACGAGGTCGAGGGCCATCTGAGAACCGGTGGTGACGATCACGTCGTCGGGGTGCGCTGCGATGCCCACCGGCGGCATGATCTCCGAGGTGATCTGCTCGCGCAACGTGACGTCACCCTGTCCGGAGCCGTACTGCAGCGCAACCGCGCCACGCTCACGAATCACGTGCGCGACCCGCTCGGCGAGTACATCGGCGGGAAGGGCCTGCACGAAGGGCATGCCTCCGGCGAGGGACACCACCTCGGGGCGAGATGCCACCGCGAACAGAGCGCGAATCTCCGACGAGGTCATTCCTCGCGCTCGTGCCGCGTAAGAGTCGACCCAGGGGTCGAGACGTGTTCCAGCCATGGCTCTACGATGCCGTATGTGCCCGCGTGGGGCCAACGGAGGGCAGGACTTCGTGAGAATCGTGTGGTGGGCCGTCGGCTGCACCCTCGCCGCAGCGGCGGCCGGCTTCGGCGCGGCCTTGCTGACTCCTCGACCGCCAGCGTCGTACGGAACTGACTATGCCGTGGACACGGCCTCGACATCGTCATCAAGCTGACCTGGGCTGAAGTAGCGCACCACTCCCTGGGCGATCCCCTCGGCGAGTGTGTCGATGAAGTGTGGATCGGCCAGACGCGATCGGTCACCCGGATTCGTCAGGTATCCGGAGTCGACACGAATGGCTGGCATCCGCGTCAGTCGCAGGAGTGTCCAGGTGGTGGCGTGACTCCGACAGTCGAGCAGGTCGGTGCGAGCAAGCACCTCGGCCTGCACTAACTCGGCGGCACGGGCCCCTAGCACCGACGAGGTGCCATAGCGGTCGCCGCCGAAGTAGTAGGTCGACAGGCCGCGAGCATGGGGGTTGCTGTGTGTGTCGACGTGCAGCGACACCACCAGGTCAGCACCAATTCTGTTAGCAAACTCGGCTCGCGCCGCTGGGTCGGTGACGCTCCCGTCGGCACGTGACACGGCACGCGTGAGGTGCACCGATGTGCCGAGGGCAGCCAGCCTGCCCTCCACGCGCGCGGCGAGGACGTCGACCACCGTACTGCGCCGCATACCGCCGATGTCACGATCTGCGTCGGGGGGAGTGTGCGCCGGGTCGATGACCACCACTTTGTCAGCGACCCCCGTGGTCACGTTCTCCAGCACCATCTCTTCTCTGAGCTGTGACGGTGCTCCGCCAGCGACGGTGTTGCGCAACTGATCGAGGGCGCGGAACACCGCGGGCCCCACCATGCCATCGATGGGCAGACCCACGTTGCGCTGGAATTCCCTGACCGCGGCCTCGGTTCGCTGGCCCAGACTGCTGTCGACGCGCCCACAGTCGAACCCCATGGTGCTGAGCCGCTGCTGAAGTTCGGCGACGTCGTCGCCAGATACCGGGTGACCGAAGCGGTAGCTCAGAACACGATCCCCCAGCGACCAGCGCGCCTCCTCGAGCCGCCGGAAGGTTTCGGGCCCGACAATGCCATCAGCAATCAGTGAGCGGCTCTGCTGGAACAGGCGCACGGCCTCGTCGACGTTGTCGTCGAACTCGAGTGCCGCGGGGTCGCCGACCACAGGGAACTCGAGCAGGCCGAGGCGGGCGAGACGATCTCGTACCTCCACCACCGGAGGTCCATGATCACCCAGGCGATAGAGGGGAGCCACCTCAGTGGCTCAGAGGAACTCGGCGAGCTCGGCGAGAAGAGCGGCCTTGGGCTTGGCACCGATGATCTGCTTCACGAGTTCGCCGCCGCGGTAAACGTTGAGCGTTGGAATTGACGTGATTCCTGACGCGGCGGAAGTGAGCGGGTTCTCATCGACGTTGAGCTTGGCCACGGTGAGAGTGCCCACGTGGGCCTCGGCGATTTCGTCGAGGATGGGGGCCACCATCTTGCAGGGGCCACACCACACAGCCCAGAAGTCGACCAGCACAGGAACGTCGCTGCCCAACACGTCGGCGGCGAATGAGGCGTCGGTCACGGTTTTGGTGTGCTCGCCCATGGGGTCTCCTTTGCGACGGTGTGGCAATGCAGTGTGCGGCAAGGGTATGCCACACGGGCGTGCTGAGGAATCACTGGGAGGCAAGCCAGCGCTCGGCGTCGAGAGCAGCGGCGCAGCCCGACCCGGCGGCGGTGATGGCCTGGCGGTAGGTGTGGTCGACGAGGTCGCCGGCGGCGAACACGCCCGGAAGGGCGACGCCATCGCGCAGTACTCGGCTGGAGCGCTCCTCGACGAGCACGTAGCCCTCAGTGTCGAGGTCGAGTTGGCCCTTGACGAGGTCCGAGCGCGGGTCGTGCCCAATGGCCACGAACAGGCCGGTGACATCGAGGGTGCGAGTTTCGTCGGTCACGGTGTCGCGGAGAGCGAGTCCGCTGACCTTGGCGTCGCCGATCACATCATCGACGCCGGTGTTCCAGACGATGGTTAGCTTGGGGTCGTTGAAGGCCCGCTCCTGCATGATCTTGCTGGCTCGCAGCGAGTCGCGACGGTGTAGCAGGTACACGCGGTCGGCGAAGCGGGTCAGGAAGGTGGCCTCCTCGACCGCAGAATCGCCCCCGCCCACCACAGCAATGTTTTGCCCGCGGAAGAAGAAGCCGTCGCAGGTCGCGCACCACGAGACCCCGTGCCCGGAGAGCCGCTTCTCGTTGGGGACCCCCAGTTCGCGGTAAGCCGAGCCCATCGCGAGGATGACCGACTTCGCGCGGTGCCGAACCCCCTCTCCGTCGACCACGACGTAGCCGCTTCCGTCGTCGGAAAGGTCAATCGTGGTGGCGTCGTCGGTGAGGATCTCCGTGCCGAATCGCTCAGCCTGAGCGCGCATGCTCTCCATGAGTTCAGGGCCCATCACGCCGTCGCGGAAGCCCGGGAAGTTCTCGACCTCGGTGGTGTTCATGAGTGCCCCGCCCGACGTGACGGCACCCTCGAGGAGAAGGGGACGCAACTGGGCACGAGCGGCGTACACGGCCGCGGTGTAGCCGGCGGGGCCAGAGCCCACGATGATCACTTCACGGGGCTCGTTACCGTCACTCACTTGGACTCCTTCTGGCGTCGGCCTACTCGCCGAGGTGAACCCCACGCGAAGACTGGTCATTCCCAGTGTAGGGGTGCGAAGGGAGACCCGGCCGAGCTCGTGGGGGGGTCAGAACGAGGGGAGGGAGGCGTGCGCGAGAACGTCGACGCCGGTGCCGCAGTCGAGCGGCACGACGGTTGCCTCGAGGACGTTCGAGTTGGCGCTGCGGGTCACGATGACCCCCACCGGCTTTCCCTGGAAAGTAGCGATGTCGACCAGAACCACGCGCACGTACTGCGCGGCGCTGAAGGAGTCGACACATCGGGCCAGCGAATCGGGGGTCGCGGCAAAAGTATCCGTGAGAGACGCTTGGCTCACGGGGACCATGCGCGTTGCCTGAGTGGAGGAATTCGAGGTGTCGAGGCCTGAGCGCGACATCAGGTCAGGAACCCAGCCAGGAAGCCGCTCACTCGTGTAGTCGGTGCCACTGGCGAGAACGGGCCCCACCGTGGTGATGGAGGTGCTCGTGGGCGGGCGCATCATGATGATGCCGCCGAGGATCACGATGGCCGCAGCGATCGTGAAGGGCACGATCCATGACCGTCTGCGCTGGCGTAGGTCGACAACCTCAGAGGGCGCGGCTGCCGCCTCGTGAGTGAGGATTCCGTCGTGATTACGCAGGTCAATCGTGAACGAATCGGGCATCGTGAGACGGGGGAGGGTGCGCAGAAGCGCCATCACAGCGTGATCTGCCTCGGTCGGGTTGTCGAAGCGAGATTCAGCCGCGACGTCGTCGAGAACGTCACCGGGAGTGCCGCTAGGCAGGTCCATTGGCTATTTCTCTCCCTTCAGTGACGCGGCCCCCACGTTGGAGCCGAGATTCTTTGTGTTCGTTGCTGTGACGCCATCATCGTGGTCTGGGTTCCTCAAATGGCCCAAAGTCGCAGCCAACTTCACTCTTCCGCGTGAACATCTCGACTTTACGGTGCCTGGGGGGCAGTTCAGAATGACTGCTGCCTCCTCGACGCTCCAGCCCTCGACGTCGATCAGCACGATGGCAGCGGCCTGCTCCGCAGGCAGTGCGGCGAGAGCGCGGTTGATCTCCATGGAGGTCTCACGCTCGTCCATAGCGTCGCGCCGCTCGGTCAGGCGGCTCAGGGTGGCGTGATTCTCCTCCTCCGGAAGAGCTACCGTGGGCCGAGTCGAGCGCCTGCGAATCCGATCGAGGCAGGCGTTAACGACGATGCGGTGCAGCCAGGTGGTAACCGCTGCATCTCCGCGGTAGGACGACGCGTT
>WLOZ01000067.1 GCA_009699025.1 Actinomycetota bacterium | reverse complement strand
GCCTACGACCAGTTGGTGTTTGGCGGTCCCAGTGTCAGCACCGCCAGCCTCGGCGGTGACGACCGAGTGATCAGCATCTTCACCTTCTCGAAGACCTACGCGATGACGGGCTGGCGAGTGGGGTACGTCACCGGCCCGGCGACGTTCATCCGTCAGTTGTCCCTGCACCAGGAGCCGGTCGTGTCGTGTGCATCGACGGTGTCCCAGCACGCGGCGCTCGCCGCACTCGCGGGGCCCCAGGAGTGCGTGCAGGACATGGTCGACGCTTACCAACGACGACGCGACCTCGCTGCCGGGGCCCTCACGGCAGGAGGGGTGCCCTTCGTCATGCCTCGCGGCGCGTTCTTCCTTATGGTTGACGCGCGCGCAACCGGAATGGATTCGTGGGAGTTCGCCCTGCACCTGCTACGGGAAGCCGGCGTAGGCACGGTCCCCGGCGCAGCCTTCGGGGCAGCGGGCGAGGGATTCTTGAGACTCACCTTGGCAGCGTCAGATGAGTTGATCGACGAAGGGGTGGCTCGCCTTACTGCCGCCTACCGCGACAAGATCAGCTCGAACGGGGCTGAGCTTCGTGGCGTGTGAGCGACTGGCCGGAAAGTCAGCACTGATCACCGGCGGCGGTAGCGGCGTGGGCCGTGCGACAGCGATCCGATTCGCGCGCGAGGGCGCCACCACCCTTGGATTGTTTGACCGGGACTCCGCCGCGCTTGAGTCGGTGGCCGAGGAGATTCGCGCCTTGGGTGCACTCCCGATACCGCTCGTGGGCGATGTCACCTCCCGCGCCAACTGCCAGGCCGCCGCTGACGCCGTGATCGACTGCCACGGGCGAATCGACATCCTGGTGAGCAACGCGGGAGCAGACGGCGACGCTCCCTTTCTCGAGATGACCGACGATGAGTGGCATCGCGTCATCAATGTGAATCTCACGGCCTCGTTCGTTCTGGGCCAGATCGCTGCGCGCGCGATGGTGTCCGATGGACTGGGTGGCTGCATCCTGTACACCGCGTCCATCTCCGGCATGGGTGCCTCCGACGGTGACGCGCACTACGGGGTTTCGAAGGCCGGAATCATCAATCTGGTGCAGACGATGGCGATTGAACTGGTGGTCCACGGAATCCGCGTGAACTGCGTTAGCCCTGGACCCCTCGACACTCCGCTGTCGCGCGCCCTTCTGGGCAGCGACGAAGCCATGGAGGCTGCGCGCGCCCACTACCCGCTCGTGCCGATGGCTCGGCTCGGCAAGCCGGAGGAGATCGCCGCGGCCTACGCCTACCTCGCCAGCGACGACGCCGGATACACCACCGGCCAGAATCTGGTGATCGACGGCGGCAATCACGCGACCGTCTTCGTCAACCCGGTTGGAGCCTTCTAGCCATGCGCGTATCCGACAGCCTCTTTCTAGTCGGGGGAGGCGATGCAGGCATAGGAATCTCGGGGGCGCTCGACGCGAATGTGTATGCGCTCTCCACCGATGCTGGCATCTGGCTCATCGATGTCGGATTCGATTCGGCCGACCGCATCATCGACAATCTTCGGGGCGATGGCCTCGACCCAGCTGACATCACACACATTCTCATCACACACGCGCACGCCGACCATGCGGGCGCCCTCGCGCAGATGCGTCGACTCCTGCCGCACGTGCTGGTGGCGGCAGCCCACGACACCGCCAACGACATCCGAAGCGCTGACGAAGCCGCCAATTCGCTGGCCTGGGCCCGAGACCTCGGCTACTACCCCGGTGACTTCAGCCTCGAACCCTGCGCGGTCGACATTGAGGTGCGCGACGGCTGGCAGCTCGCCGCGGGCGACATCACTCTGACAGCACTCGAGACTCCGGGACACTGTCACGGTCATCTCTGCTTTCATGTTGACGACCGTGCGGGAGGAATGCTCTTCAGCGGTGACCAGGTCTTTGCCGGGGGAATGATCTTGATGCAGAACATTCCCGACTGCAGCCTGCAGGCCTGCGCAGCGTCGATGAGCACACTGGCCGCCCTGGAGTTCGAGGCCCTGCTGCCTGGGCACTCACTGATCTCGATGTCGCGAGGGCGACGACACGTGGAGGCGGCCGCTGACACCTTCAATCGCATCGGTCTGCCGCGGAACTTGATCTGATGTCACCCGGCGGCAGTGGCCCGGAGCAACTCGAGGAGATCTTCGAGTACCGCTTCACCCGACTTGACCCAGTGATGGGCGACCACATTGACCCGCCCAGTGTCGCCGTGTACGAAACGCTGCTCACCAAAGGGGCCGACGGGAAGCCTCGACCTGGTCTGGCTGCGGCGTGGACTGTCAGCGACGACGGCATGTCGTGGCGGCTGAGGCTGCGCGACGGTGCGCGCTTCCATTCCGGGGCGATCTGCGATGCCCACCTCGTGGTTGAGGCACTCGAACTGTGTCGCTGGGCCGACGGACTCCCGCGGCAGGTCTGGTACTGGGACCCGGTCGACAGTGTGCGCGCAGTGGACGATCGCACCGTGGAGTTTCGGCTGCTGTTCCCGTGCGCGCGACTGCCAGTGCTCCTGTGGGGAACCCATACCGCGATCGTGAACCCACGCACGTGGCGACAACTCGGCTCTGAATTCGGTGCCGTGACTGCGGACGGAACCGGCGCATACCGGCTTGTCGAGTACTCGGCCGACAGTGTCATCGTTGAGCTCGCGGGGATCTCCACAGCGCTCGCTCTCGCTGGGCGCCCGCGGCGCATCCGCTGGCGGTCGATGCCCGATGAAGCCGAGCGGGTAGCCTCCCTCGAAGAGCCCGAGGTCTCCGCGGTTCGAGCCGTTCCGTTGAGCCGGGTGACCCCCGACGACCCGATCTGGCGGTTCGACACACAGGCCGAGAATTCTCAGTTCTACCTGGCCCTCAACTTCGATGCAGGGTTCGGCGATCGGGGGCTGCGACGCGCACTCGAGGCGTTCATCGACCGTGAGGAACTCGCGGATGAAGCTCTGGAAGGTAGGGGCGACGCCCGGCGCTCGCCCATCCCTGTGGCCGACGAGTTCGCCGACTCCTACGTCGACTCCAGCGATCGGGCGCTCTCGCACGCCGAGGCGAGGGCCGAACTGGCTCGTCTTGGCTTCACCCCAGACGACGATGGGATCGCCCAGCGCGACGGCTGGCGCCTCGAGTTTGAGTGCGTCACCCAGAACACAGACCCGTTTCGGAGCCTCGCCGCCGTAGTCGAGCGCCAACTGCTGCGGGCAGGGGTGCGGATTCACTTCACCTTCCACGAACCTTTCGCCGACTTCTATCGAGCCGTCGAGGCTGGCCCCCCTGCCTTCCTCAGCAAGTGGCTGTGGCCCGACGCGATGGAGGCGGTGATGGGATTCAGTCGTTCAGACTGCATTGAGCCAGGCGGCGGCAACTGGCAGCACGCCAACACCCCTGCGGTGGACGAGACTTACGACCGCTTCCTCCGAGCCGAGGCCAACGACGCGCGCGCGGCCTCCGCGCTCGCTCAGCGAGCCTTCATGGCGGAGATGCCCTACCTGCCGCTCTGCTCACCCACGGAGACTCTCGCGGTGCGCCGCGACGTGCTCGGCTTCGGCTTGGAGCCGCGCACGCTCTATCCCTCCTACGAGCAGGTCACGTTCGCCGGAGGTTCGACCGGCCTGATGATGGGAGCCACGTGAAGGCCAACTCTGAGGCAGCCACCCTCCTGCACGAACTCATTCGCATCAATACGACCAATCCCACGCACGTTGAGCGGCCCGCCGCAGAGTGGGTCGCCACCAAGCTCGACGAAGTGGGCATCGCCAGCCAGATCATCGAATCGGCACCCGGCCGCGCGTCCACCATCGCTCGTATTGAGGGAACTGACCGATCCCGCCCCGCGCTGCTCATACAAGGCCATCTCGACGTGGTGCCTGCCGAATCTGGAGAGTGGTCAGTAGACCCCTTCGCGGGCGAGATCCATGACGGCTTCGTATGGGGTCGCGGTGCGGTGGACATGAAGGACATGGACGCGATGGTTCTCACGGTGCTGCGCCACTGGGCACGGGAGGGACGCAAGCCGCCTCGCGATCTTGTGGTCGCCTTCCTCGCCGATGAGGAGATGGGCAGCGCACAGGGCGCTCACTTCCTGATCGAGCACCACCCCGAACTCTTCGTCGACTGCACGGAGGCGATCGGGGAGGTCGGCGGCTTCAGCGTCTCCCTCAATGAGCAGGCGCGCCTGTATCTGGTCCAGACCGCGGAGAAGGGAATCGCGTGGCTGAGACTGGTGGCAACCGGGACTCCCGGTCACGGCTCCATGCTCCAGCCAGACAACGTTGTGACGCGACTGGCCTCCGCCGTCTCACGCATCGGTGACCACCAGTTTCCCGTGGTCGTGCGACCCGAGATGGCCACCTTGCTCAAGGCGCTCGAGCCGATCGTCGGCGCGGAGCTCGACCCGCTCAAGTCCGAAGAGTGGCTACCGCATCTCGGTGGAATCGCGCGCATGATCGGAGCCTGCCTGCGGAACACCGCCAACCCCACCCGCTTCGACGCGGGCTATCTGCACAACGTGGTCCCATCGCGGGCTGAGGCCGTCATTGACGCGCGCTTCCTCCCAGGGCATGAAGAAGAGCTCATGGCTGACATCACGCGACTGGCCGGGGATGGCATCGATGTCGAGGTCTTCGTTCGAGGCGACGCGGTGGAGACAGAGTTCGAGTGCTCCCTCGTCGACGCGATGTGTGCCGCCCTTCGCGCCGAGGACCCCGGCGCGATCCCGGTCCCCTACATGCTCACCGGCGGAACCGACGCGAAGGCGTTCAGTCGGCTGGGCATTCAATGCTTTGGCTTCTCGCCTCTCCTGCTTCCGGCCAACCTCGACTTCTCAGCCCTGTTCCACGGGATCGACGAGCGAGTTCCAATCGATGCCCTCGAATTCGGCGTCCGGGTTCTCGACAGGTTTCTGACGTCATGCTGAATTCCTCGGCCTCTACTACGACCGCCGTCGTGAACGCGCGACTGGTCTCGTTGGATGGGTCACAGTCGCGAGCCAGCTGCTTTCTCGTCGAGGATGGACGCGTGTCGATGGTGGGCTCGGTGGTCGACGTGCTCTCGCGCGCGGGCGGAGCACCTGTCATCGATTGCGCGGGCTCATTCGTGGTGCCCGGCTTTGTCGACGGCCACTGCCACTTCGAACTCACGTGCACGACCACCGACGGCTGGGTGGCGGTGCACACACCACCATTCCGAAGCCTCGACGCCATCGCAGCCGAGGTCCGCTCCTCGCTTGGCCGCCCGCGCGGCGACTGGGACTGGCTGCTGTGCCGTTCGTCCTTTTCGATGCAGGAGAAGGTGGAGGAGCAACGTCTGTTCACCCGTCACGAGCTCGACGCCATCTCGACCGAGCGGCCAATCGCGGTGTTCGCCAGCCTGCACGTTGCCTCGCTCAACACCCCTGCCCTGCGCACACTCGGCCTTTGGCATCCCGATGCCGTTCACCCGTTCCATGGCGTGGTGCACCGCGATGAGTCGGGTGTGCCCACGGGAGTGGTGACCGAGGTGTTCATGATGGTTCCGGTTCCGGTAACCGCTGAGGGATTTGAGCGAGCCGTGGTGCAGCATGGGCGCGACCTGTTCAACGCTTCGGGCACCACCAGCGTGCACAGCATGCCGGAGAACCTCGGCCAGATCGAACAACTGCGGCGACTGCACGCAGCTGGGGCGATGAGCCTTCGTCAGCGCTACTACCTGATCTCGCCAGGGGTGGCCACCCTCGACGAGGCCGACGAACTCTCGCGCATCGATGCCGAGGGCAGCATGTTCCGTTTCGGCGGAGTGAAGGTCTTCGTCAATGGGTGCGGGCACAACGGTGAAGGAGTTCCCCTCGACGACGCGAAGTGGTCGCAGGAGTCGCTCGACGCCTTCGTGCGCGACGCAGACTCCCGTGGGTTCCAACTGTGGCTCCACTCGCTGAACGCCAACGGAGTGCGTATGGCGGCTCGAGCGATCCTCGGTGTGACACCTGACGGGTCCAACCCTCGGCGCCACCGCATCGAGCACGGTGGAGATTTCATCGACCTCTCCGACCTTGGCCTCGTGCAGGCGTCGGGCGCACTGCTGGTGACCACGCCCCAGTTCCTTCACAGCATGACCAGCGACCCGTCCGGCCCCCGCGCCCCCCTGCGGACCCTGCTGGCCGCGGCCATCCGCCTCGTCGGTGGCACCGATAGCACAGGCACAGTGCCGTCGAGCGTCTCTGTTCTCGGAAACGTGGCCACAGCGGTCACTCGGCAGCGACGCGACGGCAGCGCCTTTCACCCCGACGAGGCCATCGATGCCGCGTCTGCTCTCAGGCTGTTCACCAGTGGGTCGGCCTTCGGAGGATTCTCCGAAGGCAGCGCCGGGGTCATCAGCCCAGGGTCGTACGCCGACTTTGTGCTGCTCGACCGTGACCCTCTCAGTGGTGACTCCGGCGGCGCTGGCGCCACCGAGGTGCTGGCGACCTACCTAGGCGGAGTTCAGGTGTGGCGGAACCAAGGATGAAGGCAGCCAGACTCCTACCCGACACCAGCCTTCTCACTCTGGCCGAAGTTCCGCAGCCTCAGCCCGTCGACGATCAGGTGCTGGTACGCGTCGTCGGCGCAGGCGTGTGCCATTCCGACCTGCACGTGCTCGACGGAGACTTCGAGCACCTCGTGAGACGACCCGTGACACCCGGGCATGAGATCGCAGGTGTCGTGCATGCCCTGGGGCCCCGGGCGCACGGCATCGATGTCGGCACCCCGGTGGTCGTGATGGTTGGCTGGGGCTGCGGAGCCTGTGTGTGGTGCACGACCGGGCACGAGCAGCTATGCCGATCTGGGCGAGAGGCCGGCTCCACCGCCGACGGCGGATTCGCGGAATTCGTGCTGGTCCCGCATGTTCGACACGTCGTGCCTCTCGGATCCATCGCGCCCCTCGACGGCACACCGTTTGGCTGCGCAGCTCTGTGCGCCTTCGCTGCGGTGCAGAGAGTTCTACCGTGGCTTTCGGGCGGTGGCAATCTCGTCGTGCTCGGTGCTGGTGGACTTGGCCAGTATGCAATTCACTATGCCCGCACGCTCAGCGACGCACGCGTCATCGCCGTTGACCGTCGAGACACGGCCGTCGCTCGCGCCCTCGAGGTGGGGGCCCACCATGCGGTGCTCGCAGACGGAGTCGCAGCTTCCGCGATTGCCTCCCTGACCGGCCCTGAAGGCTGCCGTGCGGTGATCGATTTCGTGGGTAGTGACCACACGCTCGCCCTCGCAGCCAACCTCGTTGGCACCCGCGGAGTTGTCGCCCTCCTCGGGCTTGCCGGCGGCACCTTCGCGTACGGCTTCGAAAGCCTCGCACCCGAGGTGACACTCACCACCGTAGTGGCGGGTACTCTTGCCGATCTGCACAACGTTGTGCTGTTGGAGCAGCGTGAACCTCTGGCAATGGCGCTCACGACCTACCCTCTCGACCATGTGAACCGCGCCTTCGCTGACCTTCGAGCCGGGCTCATCACGGGACGAGCGGTGGTACTGCCCGGCGCTACAGAACGAGGGGACGACACATGACCGACCTGCCCGCCCACGCCCGTGTGGTCATCGTCGGCGGCGGAATCGTCGGCTGCAGCGTGGCCTATCACCTCGCCCTGCGCGGCGTCACCGACGTCGTGCTGCTCGAGCGGTCGGAGCTCACCAGCGGAACCACCTGGCACGCGGCCGGCCTCGTGGGCCAACTCCGCGCGACCCACAACCTCACCCGCCTCGCCCAGTACACCACCGAGCTCTTCGCCACCCTCGAGGCCGACACCGGCCAGGCGACGGGATTCCAGCAGCGCGGCTCGGTGAGCGTGGCCACCACCGAGGCACGATTCGAGGAGCTCAAGCGCGGGGCCTCGATGGCTCGCGTTTTCGGACTGGCCGTGAACGTGATCACCGCGGGCGAGGTCAAGGAGATGGTGCCCCTCGCCAACGTCGACGACGTCGTCGGGGGCGTGCACCTGCCGGGCGACGGCGTCACGAACCCGGTCGACACCACCCGCGCCTTCGCGAAGGGCGCCCGAGCGCGCGGCGTGATCATCCGCGAGCACGCGCGCGTCGAGCGCATCCTCACCGAGCACGGGCGCGCGGTCGGCGTGACCTACCTGCTCGACGGCGAGGTCGGCGCTGCCGGCGAGGT
>WLOZ01000066.1 GCA_009699025.1 Actinomycetota bacterium | reverse complement strand
GTGGCCCGCGCCGAGGAGCCCGGGGCCAACATCGGCCGCTGCCGGGTGATCGAGCTGCAGCCGAACCTCTACGGCGAGACCATCTACAACCTGCACCGCGACGACAACAACAGGCTCAACCCCGAGGGCACCGGGTGGATCGTGCGAGGGTTCTTCAACCTCACCCACAACCCCGACTCGGTGATGGTGCTGCGCGAGGACAAGGACGACCCCAGCACCGAGACGCGCATCGCGCTGCCGGCCGGGGCGCAGTTGATCGTCGACACCCAGCGCCTCTACCACGCCGTATGGCACCAGGGCGACGAGCCGCGCTACTGCCTGATTACCTCGTGGGAGTCCGGCCCCGCACTTGGGGCCTACATCGAGCGCTACCACGGGGTCGGTCGGGTCGATTCCTACACAATGTCCGACGCTGCGATCGCCCAAGGTGAAGCGCTTGCGGCCGAAAAGCGCGCGGCGCGGGCCGCCGCGCTCGCGGCCCGCGGACTCGACCCCACGTTCGGCGACGGCACGATGCGTGCGGCCGAGCGCGACGACGGCATGGGCGAGGGCATGGGCATGGGCGAGGCCGAGGTGCTTTCCGAGGCCTAATCTGCATCGGGGGCACCCAAGCCCGTACCTATCGCGCTTCGATTCCCCAGCAGAGCCTCGCGAGGGAAGCGGCAATAGACTCACCACCATGTCTGCGCCCAACTCGTCCTTCGACCCGGTAGAGGTCGCGGCACTGAGCCCCGACGACATCGCTGCCTCGGTTGAATCCGCCCTACTCGCCATTAATGAAGCCTCTGACCTCGACCTCCTCAAGGAGGCGCGGCTCGCTCACGCCGGTGATCGGTCGCCACTATCGCTCGCCAATCGGGAAATCGGTGCGCTTCCGCCCGCGGCGAAGGCGGAGGCAGGTAAGCGCGTGGGCGAGGCTCGCCAGCAGATCAAGCAGGCTCTCGACGCCCGAGCGGTCGAACTCGAAAACGAGCGCGACCAGCGAGTGCTCCTTCAGGAATCCGTCGATGTCACCTTGCCCTACGACCGCCGACCAGCCGGAGCACGACACCCGCTCACGACGATCATCGAGCGTGTGTCTCACGTCTTCACCTCGATGGGCTGGGAGGTTGCCGAAGGCCCGGAGGTCGAGGCCGAGTGGTTCAACTTCGACGCTCTCAACCTGCCTCCCGACCACCCCGCGCGCACCATGCAAGACACCTTCTTCGTGGGCACCGAACACTCGGGCGTTGTGCTCCGCACACACACGTCGCCCGTCCAGGCACGCACCATGCTCGAGCGCCCACTGCCCATCTACGTCATCTGCCCAGGACGCGTGTTCCGCACCGACGAGCTCGACTCCACGCACACGCCCGTGTTCCATCAGGTTGAGGGACTTGTGGTCGACGAAGGAATCACGATGGCGCATCTGAAGGGCACGCTCGACCACTTCGCCACCGCGATGTTCGGTCCCGAGGCGCGCACCCGGCTGCGTCCGTCGTACTTCCCCTTTACCGAGCCGTCCGCCGAGCTCGACCTCTGGTTTCCGGGCGCTAAGGGCGGACCCCGATGGATCGAGTGGGGCGGGTGCGGAATGGTGAATCCTCGAGTGCTGCAGGCCTGCGGCATCGACTCCGACCGTTACTCCGGCTTCGCCTTCGGAATGGGAATCGAGCGCACCCTCATGTTCCGCCACGACGTCACTGACATGCGCGACATGGTCGAGGGCGACGTGCGGTTCACCGCGGCCTTCGGAACGGACGTCTGATGCGCGCCCCGGTGTCGTGGGTGCGCGAGTTCGCGGCCCTGCCCGCCGACGTCGATGGTCGTCGCCTCGCCGAGGCACTAGTGCGAGCCGGGCTCGAGGTCGAATCGGTCGAGGTCATGGGCGCCGATGTCGACGGCCCGGTGGTTGTGGGTCGCGTGGTCTCGGTTGAAGAACTCGCCGAGTATAAGAAGCCGATCCGCTGGTGCCAGGTCGAGGTGGGGGCTGAGCACGGTCACCCCGACACGCCCGGAATTCGCGGCATCATCTGTGGAGCCCGCAACTTCGCGGCCGGAGACCTCGTCGCCATCGCGCTGCCCGGAACGGTTCTTCCGGGCGACTTCCGCATCGCCTCGCGCGAGACCTACGGTCACGTCTCCGACGGCATGATCTGCTCGGCGCGAGAACTCGGGCTCGGCGACGAGCACGACGGAATCATTGTGCTCCCCGCCGATGCGGGCGCTCCCGGCGACGACGCCAAGCCCCTGCTCGGAATCGGCGACGAGGTGCTCGACATTGCCGTCACACCCGACCGTGGTTACGCGCTATCAATCCGCGGAATCGCACGCGAGGCGGCAACGGCGTTCCAAGTGGCGTTCGTAGACCCCGGACTCGAGCTCGTCGACCTCCCCGCCCCCGAGCCGGGCAGTGAGCCCCACCCCTGCGCCTCCGACGACCTCGCAGCCTGCGACCTTTTCACGCTGCGCACCATTACCGGCTTCGACCCGCATGCGCCCACTCCGTCGTGGATGAGCAGGCGGCTAGTTGCCTCGGGCATGCGCTCCGTGTCGTTGGCGGTCGACGTCACCAACTACGTGATGCTCGAAACCGGCCAGCCCCTGCACGCCTTTGATCTCACCAAGCTTCGTGGCCCGGTTCGGCCCCGCGCGGCTGGCGCTGGCGAGACTCTCGAAACGCTCGACCACGCGTCGCGAGCACTGTCGGCTGACGATCTAGTGATTTCTGACGACTCCGGCCCCATCGGCATCGCCGGGGTGATGGGGGGCCTCACCAGCGAGATCGACAATGAATCCACCTCCATCGTGCTTGAGGCCGCACACTTCGACCCCACCACGATCGCCCGCACCTGTCGTCGGCACAAGCTCTCGAGCGAGGCCTCCCGTCGCTTTGAGCGCGGGGTCGACCGCGTGCTTGCCCCCTACGCCTCGGCGAGGGCCACGGCACTACTTCTTCAGCTCGGCGGCGGCCGCTACCTCGGCATGACTGCCGTGGAGGCTGCGCACGAACCCACCACGGTCGCACTCCCGGTCAGCCTTCCATCAGTCACGGCTGGGCTTGCCGTCGATGCTGCCACGGTGGTGGGTCACCTCCGCGCTGTCGGCTGCGCGGTCGATGACGCCTCCGATCCACTCGTCGTTGCACCGCCCAGCTGGCGGCCCGACCTCACTGACCCAGCCGACCTCGTCGAGGAGGTGCTCAGGCTCGTCGGCTACGACGCGATTCCGTCGACGCTGCCCACTGCCCCGGCCGGCTTCGGGCTCACCGAGCGGCAAAAGGCGCGTGGCCGGGTGGGGCGGGCGCTCGCCGGCTCCGGATTCGTCGAGGTGCTCTCCTATCCGTTCGTGGGCGACGTCGAACTCGACGCACTTGGCCTGCCTACGGACGATCCCCGGCGCGCGATGCTGCTGCTCGCCAACCCCCTGTCCGACGAGCAACCCGGCATGCGCACCACCCTTCTCCCTGGCCTTGTCACCGCAGGCCGCCGCAACATCGGTCGCGGCACGTCCGACCTCGCGCTCTTCGAAATCGGATCTGTGTCGCACCTAGCACCCGGTCAGGAACCGCGAGGCACGACAACGCCCCCCCGACCCTCGGTCACGCACCGCCCGTCAGCCGACGAACTCGCCGCCCTCAACGCACTTCTACCCACGCAGCGCGCGCATGTCGCGGTGCTGCTGTGCGGACTTCGCGACCGTGCGGGCTGGTGGGGACCAGGCGTGCCGTCAGGTTGGTCCGACAGCGTTGAAGCGGTGCGCACGGTCGTGGCCGCGGTGAATCGCGAATTGGTCGTGCGTCCCGGGAACTCGCCGATGCCCTGGCATCCGGGCCGCTGCGCCGAATTGGTTGTTGAGGGTGTCGTCATCGGGCACGCGGGCGAGTTGCATCCTCGCGTGGTCGAGGCCGTCGGGTTGCCGGCGCGGTCATCGATGGCTGAGGTCGACCTTGACTCACTCATCCCGTTGGCTCGTGCGGTGGTCAGTGGTCCGCATGTGGGCACCTTCCCCGTGGCTAAGGAAGATATCGCTCTGGTGGTCGAGTCGTCGGTGCTCGCTTCCGATGTCGAGTCGGCTCTGCGATCAGGCGCGGGCGAGCTGCTTGAGTCGCTGCGCCTCTTCGACGTGTACGAGGGCCCGCAGGTGGGCGAGGGGCGCAAGTCGCTGGCCTTCGCGCTGCGGCTGCGGGCGCCCGATCGCACGCTGAGTGTCGACGACATCACCGCGGTGCGCGAGGGCGCCCTCGCTGCGGCCGCCGCTGCTGTGGGGGCCAGCCTGCGTGCCTGATAAGTATGTGCATATGCGTATACTGATTTCATGACCGTCACAGCAGGCGTTGCGGGAGCCTCGGGCTACGCGGGGGGAGAGTTGCTACGGCTGCTCGCCTCCCATCCCACCCTCACGATTGGGGCGGTGACGGCTGCCTCCAACGCTGGCCAACGAGTCAGCGCGGTGCATCCTCACCTCACCGGAGTGATCGACCAGGAGTTCGCACCCACTACGGCCGACGCCCTCGCGGGCGCCGACATCGTCTTCACCGCCCTTCCGCACGGCGAAAGCGCGGCGCTGGTGCGCACCCTGCCCGCATCCCTTCCGATCGTCGACCTCGGTGCCGACTTCCGCCTGCTCAGCCCCGCTGCCTGGGCCACGTACTACGGCGGAGACCACGCAGGAACATGGCAGTACGGCCTGCCAGAGCTTGGTCACATGCGTGCTGCGATCGCGTCGGCCCAGCGAGTCGCAAATCCAGGCTGCTACGCCACGTCGGTGGCTCTCGGCCTCGCGCCGCTGCTCGCAGCCGGGCTCGTCGAGCCGTCCGACATCGTGGTGGTCGCGGCCAGCGGCACCACGGGCGCTGGCCGCAGTGCCAAGGTCGAACTGCTGGCCAGCGAAGTGATGGGCAGCATGAGTGCCTACAAGGTAGGCGGTTTGCACCAGCACACCCCCGAGATGGAGCAGACCCTCGGAATGGCCGCGGGTGAGCAGGTGACCCTCAGCTTCACGCCGATGCTTGCTCCCATGCCCCGAGGGATCCTTGCGACGTGCACCGCCCGACTGTCGGAGGGAGTCACCGCAGGCGTGCTTCGCGAGGCGATGCGCGCGGCCTACTCGCATGAGGGGTTCGTGCACCTTCTCCCCGAGGGCTCCTGGCCCCGCACCGCCTACACTCTCGGCTCCAATGCGGTACACCTGCAGGTCGCAGCCGACACCCACTCGGGCCGTGCGGTCGTGGTCGTGGCTCTCGACAATCTGGTGAAGGGCGCGGCCGGGCAGGCGGTGCAGAACGGGAACCTGATGCTGGGTCTGCCCGAGGCCGCCGGGCTCACCTCCATGGGGGTCGCGCCATGAGCGTTACCGCAGCCGAAGGCTTCCGGGCAGCGGGCGTCACCGCCGGACTCAAGGCCAGCGGTGCCCACGATGTCGCTCTTGTGGTGAGCGACGGCCCTGAGTTTGGAGTTGCCGCGGTGTTCACCACGAACCGGGTGAAGGCCGCCCCCGTGCTGTGGTCGCAGCGCTGTGCCGAGGTGGGGAGCACCCGCGCGGTAGTTCTCAACTCTGGCGGTGCCAACGCCTGCACCGGCCCTGAGGGATTCCAAGACACCCATCGCACTGCCGAGCATGTAGCGGCAGCGCTCGGGGTCGGGGCCATCGACGTACTCGTGTGCAGCACGGGGCTGATCGGCGAGCGGCTTCCGATGAACCTCCTGCTGGCGGGCGTCGACGAAGCCGCCGCTGCACTCTCGATCACGGGCGGCGCTGACGCGGCGCGCGCCATCATGACCACCGACTCGGTGCCCAAGACTGCGGTCGCATCGCGGGGCGGAGTGACGGTGGGGGGCATGGCCAAGGGCGCCGGAATGCTCGCCCCCGGGTTGGCCACCATGCTGGTGGTGCTCACCACCGATGCAAGTGCCACCGCGGCGGAACTCGATGTCGCCCTGCGGGGCGCTACCCGGGTGAGCTTCGACCGGCTCGACTCCGACGGGTGTATGTCGACCAACGACACGGTGATCCTGATGGCCAGCGGCGCTTCGGGTACCCAGCCCGACCACGCACTGCTGGCGGAACTGGTCACCGACGTGTGCCAGAGCCTCGCGCGCCAACTGCTTGCCGACGCCGAGGGTGCGAGCAAGGACATCGCGATTCGGGTCTGTTCCGCGGCCAGTGAAGACGACGCCGTCACCGTGGGTCGAGCCGTGTCGCGGAGCAACCTCTTCAAGTGCGCCATCACAGGCGAGGACCCCAACTGGGGGCGAGTGCTCGCAGCCGTGGGAACCACCGATGCTGCCTTCTCGCCCGACCGCATCGGTGTCGCAATTAACGGTGTCTGGGTGTGTCGCGCGGGCTCGGTCGGCGACGACCGCGCACTTGTCGATATGAGCGGACGCGCGGTCGAGGTGACCATCGACCTGGGGGAGGGTTCGTGCGAGGCGACGATTCTCACCAATGACCTCACCGCCGCCTACGTGCACGAGAACTCGGCGTACTCGACATGAGGACCACGATCACCGCCGAGCAGGCACTCGCGAAGGCAGGCGAACTGGCCCAGGCGCTGCCGTGGCTCGAGCGCTTCCGTGGCGCCACCGTGGTGCTCAAATACGGCGGCAACGCGATGGTCGATCCAGCGCTCGCTGCCGGCTTCGCGGCCGATGTCGTGTTCCTTCGACTTGTCGGACTCCGGCCGGTAGTGGTGCACGGCGGCGGACCCCAGATCACCTCCATGCTCAACCGGCTCGGCGTGGCCAGCGAGTTCCGCGGGGGGCTTCGCGTCACGACCCCCGAGGCCATGGACATCGTGCGCATGGTGCTCACCGGACAGGTTCAGCGCGACATCGTGGGAATGCTCAACTCTCATGGGCCGTGGGCTGTGGGGCTCTCGGGCGAAGACGCGCACCTCTTCACGGCTGAACGCCGAGGAACCGTCATCGACGGCGAGCCGGTCGACCTCGGCCTCGTCGGCGACGTGGTGTCGGTTCGCCCCGACTTCGTGCTGGGGCTGCTCGACCAGGGGCTAATTCCCGTGGTGTCGAGCATTGGCGTAGGAGACGACGGACAGGTGTACAACGTCAACGCCGATACGGCGTCGTCTGCCCTTGCTGTAGCGCTGGGAGCCCGCAAGCTCGTCGTCCTCACCGACGTCGCCGGCCTCTACAGCGACTGGCCGTCGAGCGATGAGGTCATCGCAACCATTCATGCAGGCGAGCTTGAGGCGTTGCTGCCCTCGCTCGAGAGTGGCATGGTGCCCAAGATGGAGGCGTGTCTGCGCGCGGTGAAGGGCGGCGTCGAGAAGGCCCACGTCATTGATGGTCGCGTGCCGCACGCTGTGATTCTCCGTGTGTTTAGCGACAGCAGCGTGGGCACCATCGTGCTGCCCGACAACGAGGTCCTGTCATGACGACCGAGAGTTGGCAGGCGCGCTGGCAGGGCTCGATGTCAGACAACTACGGAACGCCGCCGGTTGCGCTCGTGCGTGGTCAGGGTGCTCGGGTGTGGGACGTCGACGGCGTCGAGTACCTCGACCTCGTGGCTGGCATCGCGGTCAATGCCCTGGGGCACGCCCATCCGGCGGTGGTCGAGGCGGTGACTCGGCAGGTGGCCACGCTTGGCCACACCAGCAACCTCGCCGTGCACGAGCCCGGAGTGCTGTTGGCCGAGAGGCTGTTGGCTCTGCTCGACCCCGCGGGCGCTCGTGGCGGCCGAGTGTTCTTCTGCAACTCTGGTGCCGAGGCGAACGAAGCCGCGTTCAAGCTGAGTCGTCTTACCGGACGAACCCGCGTGGTGGCCGCCGTCGACTCCTTCCACGGGCGCACGATGGGAGCCCTCGCACTCACCGGACAGCCTGCCAAGCGTGAGCCGTTCGAGCCGCTTCCTGGCGACGTGGCCTTCGTGCCGTTCGGTGACCCAGTCGCCCTCGCCAACGCCGTCGACCCACTCACCGCCGCCGTGTTCCTCGAGCCGGTGCAGGGAGAGGCCGGAGTGGTACCGGCACCTGCTGGCTTCCTCGCCGCGGCCGAGGCCGTTGCGCGCCAGCACGGGGCGCTCCTAGTGCTCGATGAGGTGCAGACCGGAATCGGCCGCACCGGCACCTGGTTCGCCCACCAATCCGAGGGCGTCACAGCCGATGTCGTCACGCTCGCCAAGGGCCTCGGCGGGGGACTGCCCATCGGAGCCATGGTCGCCCTGGGCGG